>JASFFM010000090.1:0-12015 GCA_050124295.1 Desulfobacterales bacterium
GAGGAGCACCCGAAGTGGCGGGGCGACCGCAAGCAGCTCACCATCCGCTCCTTCGTGGAAGGCGAACAGGTGGTTGTGACCGTAACCGATACCGGCATGGGCATGACCGAGGATGTTCAAGCCAAGCTCTTCGATCCTTTTTTTACCACCAAGAAAGTGGGCAAGGGTACGGGTCTCGGCGTCAGCATTTCCTACAACATAATCAAGGACTACGAGGGCGCCATCGAGATCGCCAGCGAACCGGGCAGGGGCACCACCTTCGAGCTGCGGTTTCCAATATTTCACGAACCACCGGGCGATCATGGATAAAATTCTACTCATCGACGATGAACCCGATATCCTGCGCGTGCTGGCCATGTCCTTGCGTGCGGACGGCTATGACGTGCTAACCGCTGCGAGCGGGGAGGCGGGATTGGCCGTTTTCGACGCGCAGACACCGGATATTGTTCTCGTCGATGTCAAGATGCCCGGCATCAACGGCATCGAGGTGCTGCAAGAGATCAAGGCCAAAGAGACCTTCGCGGAAGTGATCATCATTACAGGGCACGGTGATATTGATAATGCTGTCGAAGCACTGAAGTATGGTGCCTCCGACTTTATCAATAAACCGGTGCGGGACGAAGCCCTGGCCGTTGCCCTGCAGCGCGCCGGCGAAAAACTGGCCATCCGGCGCCAACTTCGGGACCATACCCGCGATTTGGAAGCCCGGGTCGAAGCCGCCACCCGGACGCTTAAACGGCAGGCCCAATTCCAGGCCAAGCTTATTCGCAGTTCCAACGACGGCATCGTGGCGACCGATCAGGATTTGCGCATCGTTATTTTTAATCCCGGTGCCGAAAAGATTTTTGGGTACACCCGCGCTGAGGTCCGACAGGGTATGCTGCTGGCGGATATTTATCCGCCGGAACTGGCGGCCGAATTCCGGAGGGTAATGGCTGCAAACGAGGCGCCCGGGGAGATTCTTCCGCGGGAAACCGTTGTGGTGTCACGCACAAGAGAAGTTATTCCGGTACGTTTTGCCGGCTCCACGTTGACCGAAAAAGGCCAAAAAATGGGCACGGTGGCCTTTTTCCAGGACCTGCGGGAAATCAAGCAACTGGAAAAAGAAATCCTGCGCCAGGAGCGCCTGGCGGCTATCGGCCAGACGGTGGCGGGCGTGGCCCATGGCATCAAGAATATTTTGCACGGGCTGAAGGGCGGCCGCCACCTGGTCGACGTCGGCATTGCCCGCGGGGACAACCAGCGGCTACAGGGCGGCTGGGATATGGTCAAACGCAATATCGACCGGACGTCTGATCTCGCAATGGATCTGCTGCGCTATTCCAAGGAACGGTTGCCGGAACCGGAACCCTGCCGCCCCAATGAAATTGCGAATGAGGTTTGTGAACTGGTCAAGGAAGCGGCCAAGGCCCACGACATCACCCTCATCAAGGAATTGGATCCCGCCGTCGGCATGGTGACCATGGATCCCCACTCCCTGCACAGTGTCTTGCTCAACTTGCTATCGAACGCCGTGGATGCCTGCCGAGATGATCCGGACACCACCAAAAACCGACGCGTCACCATTCGGACGCGCCGTGAGGCCGAAGGCCTGATCCGGTTTGAGATAATGGACAATGGCATGGGCATGAGTGCCGATGTCCAGGAAAAGCTATTCTCCTCCTTTTTCAGCACCAAGGGGCACCTGGGAACCGGCTTGGGATTGATGGTGACCCGAAAGTTAATTGAAGAAGATCGTGGATTCATCGAAGTGGATTCCACCCCGGGAGAAGGTACGATCGTCACGGTGCGGCTGCCCTTCGAACGGGCAGACGCCGAATAGAGAAAGGACATTGTCAACATGCCTAAAAAAGTTTTGATTGTTGACGACGATCCCGACGTTCGTCTGTTTAATTCCTCGGTCGTTCAGGAGCTCGGCTATATACCGATCGAGGCCAGCGATGGCGAAGAAGGTCAGCAAATGGTCGCCCGGGAAAAACCGGATTTGATCATTCTGGATGTGATGATGCCGCTACAAAGCGGTATTCGACTCTACCGTGCCTTGAAAACCGATCGCGCCTTCGCGGATATTCCCATCATCATCCTATCCGGGATCACGAAGCGTTCCTTTATGAAATCACAGGAAGCTTTAACCGCCTTCGGCGGAAGCGAC
The DNA here is from genome assembly GCA_050124295.1 of Desulfobacterales bacterium. Lineage (GTDB taxonomy): Bacteria > Desulfobacterota > Desulfobacteria > Desulfobacterales > UBA5852 > JABZFP01. Next base: position 2,153 of record JASFFM010000090.1, read on the forward strand.
ATCCCTGCTCCGGAGGCCTATATCGAGAAACCGGCCGATTTCGAAACACTTTCAATGCATATTGAAAAAAGGATTCGACGCGAATGAGGGCGGTGCGAGCCAATACCTGATAGGGAGCGCGGTTATGACCACCATCAAGAAAATGTTGTTTGCCTCCAAATTTCAGGAGCTGACGTTCGATGCTTTGGAATCTCTGCTGGACCTGAGAGCCGCCGGTCTGAACCACGTGGTCTTTCTCTACGTGGTGGAACGCGATAAAGTCGCCATGCATCGCGGTGTCGGTTATCAAAAGAACGAGGAGGTGAAGCTCAAGGAAGTCGCTAACATCCATTTCATCGAATGGGCGGAGCAGCTTTTCGAGCAGGGTATGGAAGTGGGTGTGCATATTGTTGTCGGAACTTTGGTGCAGCAGGTGACGCGGGCAGCGGGCATCGAGAAAGTGGATCTCATCGTCATTGGCCGACCGACCCGAAGGCTCTGGGAACAACTCGTCTCCGGGTCGGATATCTCGGCATTGATCCGGCGAACAAAGGTTCCGATCCTGGTTCATAAACAGCTGCCCCCCGAGTCCGTCGAGAGAGCCCATCCTTTTACCAGGCCGCTGCTGGCCACCGACTGGTCGCCGGCGGCAGACAGGGCACAGGAATACCTCATGGGCCTCAAGGGGCTTGTGGAAGAAATCAACGTCATCCACGTGGGCAAGGAGAAGGCGCTGAACAGCCTTTCCGCCATGGAGGTGCAAAGCTACCGAAAATCCCAGCGCGCTAAGCTACAGACAATCTGTGACGACTTTGGAGACGCCGGCATTCAGGCCCAACCCCATCTTTACGTCGGTGATCCTTATCAGGAAATCGAGCGGGCCGCCCGGGAATGGCGGGCCAGTGTGATTGTTACGGGATGCTCCGGGAAAGGCTCCTGGCGGGAGCGCATCATCGGCAGCGTTCCCCGGTTTCTGGCCGAAAAATCTGATTTCTCCACGCTGATCGTTCCCCGCGAACAAGCCGAATGACTGCCGGCCGGAAAGCGTTCGGATGATGGTTTCGATGCGCGCCCGGGCAACACACGGCGAGGAATGCCTTTCTTCCTGAACAACCTCCTGACCTCCCAGAGCATAAGCATCCGCGGCAAAAATCAAGCCTTCCGGCTGGCCTTGAAAAGCCCTCCGATGGTCAACGGCCGACATCGGGCAGCCGGGATGATTTGGGAGCTGAAAGGCTTTTATGCGGAAGCGTGCCGAAGATGCGGTCGGTGTATTTGACATACCAGGCTGCTGACTGAACCTGGATAATATAGGCCAGGGCCACCACCAGGGCGGCATCGGCCCCACGTTCGCCAAAGGCATTGATGGCGATGGCCAGGGCGATGGAGAGGTTGCGCATCACGGTGCCATAGACCAGTGCGATGGCGTCGCCGCGGGACAACAGCAGCCGGCCGGTCAGCGTGCTGACGCCAAAGTTGAGGGCATAGACGATCAGCAGCGGCAGGATGATGATTGCCAGGATCTGTGGTGAATTGGCGATGGCCTGGGCTTTGAGGGCCATGGCCACGAACACGATACCCAGGACGCCGACCAGGGAGATCATGGGGAATCTGGGACCGATGGTTTTTTGAAAACGCTCGCGGCCAAACTTTTTGATCAGCAGCTGCTGGGTGGCGAAACCAGCGGCCATGGGGAGGAAAACGATCAGGAGAATCTGGCGGACGACGGCCGCCATGTCCACCGCGATCTGGGCGCCGAGCAGAAACTGGACATACAGCGGTGTGGCCAGGGATCCCAGGGTGAGGCCGATCACGGTCATTTTCACGGCTGCGGCCATGTTGCCCCGCGCCAGGCCGGTCCATGAAATGGTCATTCCACTGGTGGGCACGAGCCCGGCCAGCAGCAAACCCAAGGCCATATAGGGCCGATCCGGCAGGCAATAGATGCCAACGCCGAACGCGACAAACGGTACGATGCCGAAATTGATCAGCTGGGCCAGCAGTTGGGCCCGGGTGTCGCCGCCCGCAAGGACTTCCTTGATTTTGAGCGTGACCATCATGGGGTACACCATCACGAAGGTCAGGGGCACGATCAGGCGTTTGAGCAGGCTTGGATCATATGCGAGACCGAAGCCGAAGCCCAGGAACATGATACAGGGTATGGCCACAACAAGATGCTGGTTGATCGTTTTCAGCAGCTGCCACATGGAGAATTCCTTCCATCTGTTGACGGGTATGGGGTCATTTCACGCTATCGAAGAGGCCGAAAAAAAGAAAAGGTTACATCCCACGCCGACGGAATCTGAAATTCAACCGCCGCGCCAGCCATCCCTTTTGGCCTTGACGCCGTTTTGATCTGCGTTAATGTATGCGCATATGCTTAAAACAATTACCGCCAAATATTTGCCTTATCTCATCTAACCGATTCCCGATGCGGGGCGCGTTAGAATTTCAGGCAAGGCCATTTGAATCCAGGCGTCGCACAAGATGTCGTCGATCAACCATCATTCCAGGAGGCGTTAAATGTATTTCAAACAGATTGCGGTGGAGGGTATGGGTTGTCTCTCTTACCTGATCGGCTGCCCGATGGCCAAAGTGGCCTGTGTGGTGGACCCCAAGCGGGATGTTCAGGACTATATCGATCTGGCTCGTAAAAACGACATGCAGATCACCCATGTATTTGAAACCCACGTGCATGCCGACCATGTCAGCGGAAATATGGAACTCAAATCCCGCACGGGCGCCAAGATCCATTTCATGGAGGACTCGCCCGTCGATTTCGATCACGAGATCGTCCAAGAGGGCGACATTTTCGAGTTTGGCAACGCCAAGCTCGAGATGCTCAAGACACCGGGGCACACGCCACATGCCATGTCCATCCTGGTGACCGACCGCTCCCGGGGCGAAGAGCCCTGGCTGGTTTTGACCGGCGACTGCATGTTCGTGGGCGACGTCGGCCGTCCGGATCTGGCGGGCGCGGAACTGATCGATGAACAGGTGGACAATCTCTACCAGTCCCTTTACCGCAAGCTGGGGCACCTGCCGGAAAGCATCGAGGTCTTTCCGGCTCACGGGGAGGGGTCGCTCTGCGGCAAGGGCATGAGCGCCAAATCAAGCTCCACGATCGGCTTTGAAAAACGCAACAATCCGGTGTTGAATATGGATGAGGGCGATTTCAAAAAAACGTTTGCCGCCAGTTTTCCCGAGCGGCCCAAGAGCTTTACCCACATCATCCGCACCAACATATCGGGACCGCCGTTGCTGGAGCGCTGCCCCATCAGCCGGGATCTATCCCCGGCCCAGGTCAAGACACGGATCGATGCCGGAGCCACGGTTCTGGATGCCAGGGATACGGCCGCTTTCGGTGGGGTTCACATTCCCGGCAGTATCAACATCGGGCTGGCCAAGCAGACCGCCAACTGGATCGGCATGGTCATCGAACCGTCGGCGGAGCTGGTCCTGGTGGTCCCGGACGAGGCGGCCTACAATGCCATGACCACCCATTTGCACCGGATCGGCTATGACAATATTGCGGGTTATCTCTACGGCGGCATCGCCGCCTGGCAGGAGGCCGGCTACCCCCTCCGTCATTTGTGGCAGATTTCCGCCGAGACGCTGAAGGAAAAGCTCACCGCCAACCACCACCGCCTGGTTGACGTGCGGACGCCGGCCGAATGGCAGATGGGCCATGTCGAGGGCGCCATCCATCTGCCGCTGACGGAACTTCTCAATGGAAACGTCGATTTTCCCAAAGACGAAGAAATCATTGCCATGTGCGGGATCGGCTACCGCGGCAATATTGCCGCCAGCTATCTGGAGGGGATGGGCTTTGCGCATGTGCACAGCCTGGCGGGCGGCATGAAGGCCTGGCTCAACGCCGGCTATGAAGTTGTCAATTGAATACGGTCAACCCATACCAAACGCAAACAACCAAAAGGAGGTATTCAAATGGAAGCCAAGCAAAGCGGCATGCCCCTGTTGGGGGAAGACTTTCCGGCCCTGTCGGTTCAAACCACCCATGGCGCTATGGATATCCCGGGTGATCTGAAGGGATCCTGGTTCGTCCTTTTCAGCCATCCGGCCGACTACACCCCGGTGTGTACAACGGAATTCGTGGCCTTCCAGAAGCGGATCGAAGCATTCAACGATCTGAACTGCAAGTTGATCGGCCTGTCCGTGGATCAGGTCTTCTCCCATATCAAATGGGTGGAGTGGATCCGGGAAAAACTGGATGTCGAGATCACTTACCCAATCATCGCCGGCAACGATACCGTCGCCGGGAAGCTGGGTATGCTGCATCCGGCCAAGGGCAGCAACACCGTGCGGGCCGTATTCGTGGGCGACCCCGAAGGCAAAGTGCGCATCATAATCTACTATCCCCAGGAAGTCGGCCGCAACATGGACGAAATCCTCCGGGCCGTCAAAGCCCTCCAGGTGTCCGATGCGAACCAAGTGGCCATGCCGGCCGGTTGGCCCAACAACGAACTGATCAACGACCGCGTGATCGTGCCGCCGGCCACGGACGAGAAAACCGCCCAGGAACGTTTGGGACAGTTTGAAAACTACGACTGGTGGTTTTGCCACAAGAAACTCGATTGATTTCACCCGGGCTTGATGGGATCCCAATGTGATGAACCGTCCACCCGGGATGTCGACAAGGCGTCACTACAATCAACCAGGGAGGGGAGAACGGCAGACTTCCTTATCAAACCCCCGCCACCGTGCAACCCAGCGACTTGTGAAGGTGTGCTTCGATGCCGGGGGTGGGAACTGTCTGGACAAGTTTGGTCGTCAATGAGGTCTATCGCAGCGCCCGTGATCGTGATCGGCTCTACCGGGGGCCTGACGGGTCTTTGTTCTCAGCACGCCCATTGCAATACCGTTTGGCTATGACGGGCACAGGCTCGTCCTTGGAATGCGAGCACGTCTGTTACCTTTCATCTGAAGGTGCGCCAGATCAAAATCGAGAGGTAAACACCTCCCGCGCGGGGAGGCGCAAACGGCCCCGCTATTTCGCCTCACTGACGATGATGACCCAAACCCGTTCATTTCAGGAACATATGCGGGCCCGTTTGTTTGGATGTCTTGGTTCCCTGCCTTGAACAAAATTTGCGGCCAATGGGTCCGGCAACTTTGGGCCCGCGGCGCATGTCAGAACCAAGCGCATACCCTTTTCAACCGGCGGGCAGGCCCGCGGCATCCCTGCCGGCCTTATCAGGCGCTTGCGGTGGCAGGCCTTGCGCGGCGCTCCGGAAGGCCTTCTAGGGGAGGCCTCAACCGCGTGAAATATCCGGTTTCAATGGCCGTGATCTGGTTCAACGGGAAACCACGGGGTCGCCTTGATAGGGCGTAGTTCTTCGTTGCATCCCGCCTGGGGGATCCACGCTAACCTCAATGCCGAATTCAATTGTTTCCCATCGCGCGCGCATTGCGTCCCAGCTTCACCAGCAACGCAGGGTCCTTGTTGCCATGATGGTGCCAGTAAGCACCCATGATGGCATGGGCCTGGGTGGCGCGGGTGGTCATTCTTTTGGGGCCCGTTTCGCCGAGCCCACGGTAGGATTGCTTTCATTTCGGGATGCGGCAGGGGAATTCCATCTCCAAATAAATGTGCCTGGTGCGCTGTTCGCCGGGAAAATCGATCGTGTAGCGCAGCAAAGCATTTCCCTCGAGGCTCTTATCCTCCGTCACTGCCAACACCGCGACCGCCTTTTGAGACGCCAGGGGACAGTGAACAAGGCGCACATAGACCGGGCCGAGCATCATCAAAAACGCTCCCTGCGGCAAGGGTCTGGGGAGCAATTCGAACCATGTTCCCGATCGCATCCTCGGGCACGTCCTGCGGGCTGGAATGATCCACCTTGACCTGTTGGTGGGGTTGAATGTTTCGGTAACGAAGACCAGCAGGGCATCCCCGGCGTGGATTTCACCATAATGCACCTGTTGCAGCGAAAAGCGGGACATTTCGGCCCCCCGATTGTACCCGTAATCCCGGAACCGATCGGGGGTGTAGGTTCCCAAATGAGGACTGTCAGCGGCACGCCCATTGGCGGATAGCAGAAGGGACATCATTACGATACCTGCAAGAATACGGAAGATATTCATCGGGACACTCCCCGTCCTTTGTGGGACCGGTAATATTTGACGGTACCAAAACCACCGATTATAAGGCCTTAAACCGCAAGCGCCCCTCGCCAGAGAGACACGATCCCGTTAACCTGGTCCCCGATGGGCATTACCTTTGCCGCCGATTACCGGTTTCACTGAATCAATTAGGAAAAAATGCCGCCCCAACGCCCAAACGCATCGCCCTACAAACTGCTGGGATACCTGATCGTGGTGATGTGGGTGGTTGAGGCTATCAACTTGCCCTTGGGCCATCAGCTCTACCGCTTCGGTATTTTTCCCCGGACCGCGCAGGGACTGGTGGGCATTCCCTTCAGCCCCTTTCTGCATGCCGGGGTGATTCACCTCTTCCTCAATACCGGTCCCCTAATTGTTTTAGGCGGTTTGGTTGCCATGGGCGGGCGGCCATCGTTTTTGCGCGCCACGGTCTTCATCGTTCTGGTAAGCGGTGTGGGGATTTGGCTGGTGGGGCGGGCGGCCTATCACATCGGCGCCAGCGCCCTGGTTTTCGGATATTGGGGTTTTGTGCTCGCGAAAGGGATTTTTGACCGGCGTCTTCGATCGTTCCTGATCGCACTTCTGGTGATCGCAGCCTACGGTGGACTTTTCTGGGGGATGCTGCCAAGCGTTTCCTTTATTTCCTGGGAGGGGCATGCCTGCGGGTTTGGGGCCGGGGTCCTGGCGGCCTGGGTCGAACGGCGCCGGGGGCGCCCATAGAGGCCATTGCCCAACGGCGCCCCATACGCCCGTCTTGTCGTGGCCCGGCGCAGAGACCACGGGAAACCGGCAAAGCGAACCGAAACCAAGCATAAGCCCTCGCAGGCCGCCATTAGAGGCAAACCCTTTTAGCACTCCTCCCACTTGGGCGGGCGTCTTTCGAGGAAGGCCTTGACCCCTTCGTGGGCATCATGGGTGGTGCAGAGGCGGGCGAAGGCCTCGTTCATGAGCTCGAACTGTTTGAGGTAGTCCATGTCCTCGGAGGCGTAGAAGGCTTTTTTGGCGATCTGGACGGCGATGGGGCTTCTTTGGGCGAGGGATACCGCCCAGTCCAGAGCCTCTTTTTGCAGATCCTCCTTGGGGACGACCCGGTTCACCAGCCCGAGCGCCTGGGCTTCGGGGGCTTTGATCAGATCTCCGTAGAGCAATAACTCCAGGGCCTTTTTGCGACCCACGATGCGGGCCACCGGGATGACCGGCCCCACGCAGTTCAGGCCTACGTTGATCGCAGTCAGCCCCATCTTGGCGTTGGCGGCGGCAATGACCAGATCCGCAGCGGCCACGAGCCCCATGCCGTTGGCCGCGGCCACCCCCTGCAACTGGGCGATGACCGGCGTCTGCATTTGCGCAATGGTGATCAACGGACGCTCCATGTGCTCGATCCAGGCCCGGTATTCCATGGCCGTCTTGCCGGCCAGCTCGTTGACGTCGATCCCGGCGCAAAAGGCTTTGCCGGCCCCTTTAAGGAGGACAACGCGCACTTTGGGGTCGCGGTCCATGGCGATCAATGCCTCGTAGAGATCTTCGGCCAGCCGGCTGTTGAAGGTGTTGAGCTGCTCCGGGCGGTTCAGGGTAATGTGGCCGATGAACCGCGCGTCGGTTTCGACCAAAAGGTGTTCATAGGACATGAGGTCTCCTCCTGAAAGATGGTGGTCCATGTCATCGTCTTGGCACGACGGCAAAGGGAAAGGGGTTGATCGTTTGCTAGGCTTATCCCGTATCACTGAATCTGCCGGGAACACAAGCAAGACCCTGGGATGGCTGTCGGTTTGTCCCCCCTTAGATCGCCGAAAGACGGGAGATCTTCAACCGGCGGGTGAATTATGGTATCGTAGAAACCACGCGGCGATCCGGCGATGGGTGGCGGAGGATCGATGCCGGCCGCCAACGGCCGGAAATTCACCCCCCAGGATACGCTGACCTGCGGCAAGCGGGGGCTTGGGATGCGGACGATGTCATCATGCGATTGGAGGTAAGACTTGAAGGAAAAAACCCGGGAGAATGTTTACAAGGCGTTTATTGGCGAGGCCAAGGCCTACTTCAGGCTGCTGGCCTATGCGGAGCAAGCGGATGAGGAGGAGGTCCCCCAGGTTGCGCTCCTTTTTCGGGCGATCGCCGAAGCCGAACGGGTGCATGCCACGCGCCAGCTGAATCTGGTCAAAGACGTGATCGTAAAAGATACGGACACCAACCTGGAGGCGTCTTTCCAACGTGAAAAATCGGTCAGCGAAAACGCCTATCCCGAATTTCTCAAGATCGCCGAAGATGAGGGCGAAACCGCGGCCGCCCTGGCCTTCAGTCACGCCCGGGATGCCGAAGGCTACCATGCCAAACTCTACGAGCGGGCCATCTACCACCTGATCAAGGATGTGGTGAAGGCTTATCACGTCTGCCAGGTGTGCGGCTATGTCACGGACAAGAAGATCCCCAAGGCGTGTCCGATCTGCGGCGCGCCCCCTGAAAAGTTCAAGACCGTCGAAGCCTAGTGGCGGATCTTCGCGGTGTGCGGTTATCGGGTTACGTCTTCAAGATGCGGGCGAAGATCTCGAGCGCGCGTGCGATGTCTTCTCCGGTAATGCCGTAATGGGTGACGGCCCGGAACTGGTGGGGGCCGGTGGCCAGCACCTGCAAACCCTCCCCGGCCAGGCGGGCCACCGTCTCGGCCGCCCGCGGCCCTTGGGGGGCCAGATTGGTGTAGACGATGTTGGTTCTGACCTGTGTCGGGTCCACCAGTGTCGGCCCCATTGAGCGCAGGCCTTCGGCGAGCCGGCGGGCGTTGCGGTGGTCATCGGCCAGGCGGTCGACCATCTCCTGCAAAGCCACGATGCCCGCTGCAGCGATCACACCGGCCTGACGCATGCCTCCGCCCAGAACCTTGCGGTTGCGCCGGGCCTCTTTGATGAAGGTCTGCGAACCGCAGACCAGGGAGCCGACCGGCGCCGACAATCCCTTACTCAAACAGAAGGAAAGAGAATCCACGGGTGCGACCAGATCGGCCACCGGCAGGTCCAGTGCCGTGGCGGCATTGAAGATGCGCGCCCCGTCCATATGGACGCCCAGACGGTGCTCGGCGGCCAGGTCGGCCACCTCGCGCAGATAGGCCGGTGGCAGCGGGGTGCCGCCGCACCGGTTGTGGGTGTTTTCAACCGCGATCAGGCGCGTGCGCGGAAAGTGGGGGTCATCGGCCCGGATGCTGTGTGCCACGGCATCGAGATCCAGTGTGCCGTCTGGCTGGTTGGGAACCGTGCGTGGGTGGATACCGCCCAGGGCGGCGCTGCCGCCTTGCTCATAATAGAAGATGTGGGCCTGGTCGCCCAGGATAACTTCTTCGCCACGACCGCAGTGGGTCAGCAGGCTGACCAGGTTGGCCATGGTGCCACTGGGCACGAGCAGGGCCGCTTCCTTGCCGGTGATGCTGGCGGCCATTGCTTCCAGGCGGGCCACGGTCGGATCTTCTCCGAAGACATCGTCTCCCAGGGCGGCCTGCGCCATGGCCCGGCGCATGTTTTCGGTGGGCATGGTGACCGTGTCCGATCGCAAATCGATGGTGTGCATTAGGTATCCTTCCGCTGCGCTGTTGGGTTGTCACGGGGGGGGCTAAAATTCGCCCCGGGGCGCTTCCCCGTGGCGCGTTTGCTGAAGCGTTGGCATCGATGATGTCTGATTATCCGATTCCCCGGCGACGATCAAGCGCGTTGCCACTTTCTTTGACGGTCGCCCGAGCGTCCGCTATCGGGCTCACGCTTCAGGACGCGTCATTG
>JASFFM010000091.1:0-12015 GCA_050124295.1 Desulfobacterales bacterium
AGGTGAAGCCAAACCCTAGTAAAAAGATGGGGCATACCACCAGGTAGCGTACCATCCAGAGGCTGGTGGTCTTTTCCGGGAAGATAGCGGCATCCAGAATCCCGGGGATACTGTAGAATAAGATGGTCAGCCCGTGACAAAGGCGGAGGTGGAAAAGATTGCGCTGAAAATAGTCTTCGGCAAAGCGTTGCTCAAGGTGGCGATGCGGGCCCTTAAACGACAGCGTAAGCTTGTCGAGGACCATTTTCCCGCTGGGTGTCGAAGGGTTGACGATATGCACCGGCTGGTTCCTCTGGCCATTGGGCGAGGGATCATCAAGCAAAACAACCGCTATCCATATGGATTTACCAAATTCAGCCGCAGTTTAGGGTGACCAATCATGCCATGGCGCATTTTGGGTGTGGCCGTATACGGTCGAAAGAAGGGCTAGCATCGCCTGTGGCAGGGTTGGGGGAGGGGTGGGGAGCAGCCGGCTTTGGCCTGGAGATTGGCCTGAACCCTTAAGCGACGGAACCATCCGACCTGTCTGATATTCATCAACACTAATCACAAGCGCCGGCAGGGGTCAAGGTGATTCCTGCAGGGCGTCCCAACCGCTGCCGGCGGCCGGGTATGGGGCTGAGCATCTGGCGCCTCGTCGAGCCGTCCGATGCGACAGACCAGCGCCAGGCGCTGATCCGGCGGCCGACGCATCGCGCTCTCATTTGAGCCGCTGCTCGAGTTCGGCCTTGGCGGTCTCCAATTCACTCACGGCTTCTTTCAAGCTGAATTCACGTGCTTCCAGCTTGACCATCATCATACCGAAGGACTCCGCCAGATCCGAGAGGAGACTGGGGTAGCGCTGCCCTTTGGCCAGCTCGAAAAGGCGCTCGGCATCCTGCTGGTTGTAATCACCCGAAGCAATTTTTTTGCAGGCCTGGTTGAGCATTTCGAATAACTCCAGATAGTAACTTGCAAAATCCATAAGGCGCCCTCCCTGTTGATAATATTTCCGGACCCGGGGTCGATGGTCGGATGTCGGCCGGCGGCGTCATCACCAACGACCCTGTTACTTAGTAAGTCCCGATATCGCTTTGGCAATCCTGGTGGGAATGGCCGTGGGCATTGGTCGGGGTTGGCAAGCCGCTCATGGGATGGGGCTATCGGTAAAATTGAATAAAAGAATCCATATGTTAAGGCCAATCAATGGTCTTGCGGCGGCAGTCGGCGAGGCACCGAAAAGTTGCGGCCGGTCTCGGCCTGAACACGCTGGATGCGCGTCTGGCCCTGCCCATGATCATGGGTCCAGTGCTTCCCGCAAGGCGCGGGCCAGTTTTTCAATGGTGATCGGTTTGCGGATGGTGCCGGACAAGGCGGTATGTGGCCCGATGCGTTTCAGATAGCCGGAACAGAGCAGGATCGGGACTTCCGGTCGAAGGGCCGCCATTTTCTCGGCCAGCCGGTCGCCGGTGATGCCAGGCATGGTCAAATCGGTGATGACGATATCGAATTGCTGGGGATTTTGCCTGAAGGCCTCCAGGGCCGCCTGCGGATCCGTCATGCCGGTGACCTGATACCCCAGTTTCTCCAGCATGGTTTTACAGACATCGACCAGCATGGGTTCATCGTCGATAAAGAGCACCCTTTCCGTGCCGACTGGATTATCGGTCAAAGGTTTTTCCAGGCCTTGCGCCTGTTGCTCGGCGACGGGAAAATAGATGCTAAATGTGGTCCCTTTGCCGGGTGTGCTGGATACATCGATCGTCCCGCCATGACTCTCGACGATCCCGTGGACCACGGCCAGCCCCAGTCCCGTCCCCTTGCCTTTCTCTTTGGTGGTGAAATAGGGATCGAAGATGCGATCCAACGTTCGAACATCCATGCCGCAGCCCGTATCGGAGATGGTCAGGTTGACATAGGGGCCTGGTTCGATCCGGTTTTCGGGCGTGTTCTTTTCACGGGATAGGTCGACTTTCTTCAGGCCGATCTCCAGTACCCCGCCGGTATCCTGCATGGCATGCAGGGCATTGGTGCAGAGATTCATGACAATCTGATGAATCTGGGTCGGATCCGCCAGGACGGATAGGGGGCCGTTATCGATCGATTTGCGTATTTCGATCGTGGCCGGCAGCGAGGCCCGGAGCAGTTGCAGGGCCTCCTTGACGACACTGCTGATCTGCAGCGGTATGCGTTCATGCTCCGACTGACGGCTGAACGCCAGAATCTGACGGACCAGATCCGTGGCGCGCTCGGTGGCCGTGTTGACTTTCTGCAGGTGGGTGCGAACGGCGGAATCTTCCGGCAGATGCAGCATGGCCAGTTCGGTATAGCCGCCCACGGCGGACAGGATATTGTTGAAATCATGGGCGATGCCGCCGGCCAGGGTTCCGATGGCCTCCATTTTTTGAGCCTGCCGGAGCTGGATTTCCAGCTGGTGCTTGTCTTGTTCGGCGGCTTTTTCGGCGCTCAGGTCCTGGATGTGAAAGATAAAATAGAGGGGCGTGCCCTGTTTATCCCGCATCAGCGAACCATTGATGCGGGTCCAGACGGTATGGCCGTCCTTGTGTCGAAAACCTTCCTCAAACTGGGTAAAGGTCTGCTCGCCTGCAATCAAGCGCGATAATGTTTGCTGCCCGTTGGCATGCTCGGCCGCAACCGTGATGTCACCCAGGGATCGGCCCAACAAGGCTTCTTCGGTATATCCCAGCAACACCTGCAGGTAGCGGTTGGACGCCCGGATTTTTCGATCGGGCGTTACGAGGGCGATCCCGGTGGCCGCATGATCGAACGCCTGGCGGAAACGGGCTTCGCTGTCTTCGAGCATGTGGAAGGAAATAATATTGTTGATGGCAATGGCCGTCTGGGCGGCGATGCTGACCACCAGGTGCTGGTCGCTCTCCGTCAGGGGTTGCGCCTTGTCATTTTTTCCGACGGCCAGGATGCCCATGTGGACGGTTTCGAACGACAGCGGCACGCAGAGCAGGGATTGGCAGCCGAGTTGGTCGAGAAAGTCGAGAAAGGGGGTCGGAAGGACGGTGATCAGCTCGGAGGTGTCCTGGGAAAAGACGAGGGTGTTGTGCGAAGCGACATCGGTCATCATCCGGGTCATCGAGGGGTGATCGTCGAGTCTGGTGATTACCGGCCGTCGCGGTTCGTCTTGGTTCATGATACCATAGCCGGCAATCACATTCTCTCCGGACAAGACGGCCCCGTCGATCATCAGCAGCCCCCAGTCGAAATCCAGCTTGGCGGCCATGATGCGGAGTTCGGTCGTGACCAGATCGACGACCTCCGGGCGCGTGGTGACAAAGTGACCCAGCTCGGCCATCACCGAAAGCTCTGCGAAGGTGCGGGCCAGTCGCCGGGTCATCATATTGAACGAGGTGGCCAGGTCCTCGAATTCATCACCGCTGTCAACCGATACGGGCTGGCTGAAATCGCCGTCGTGGATGCGTCGGGTGCCTTCCTGAAGCCTTTCAAGGGGCACCATGCTTTTGCGGATGAAACGAATGCTGAGCAAGAGGATGACCCAGAACCCGACCAGGAGCGCGAGCGGGAAATCGAACTTGAAACTCCGCATGACGGCCAGGGCATCCTCGCGGGTCTGACTGAGAACGATCGTCCATCTTTCCGCGGTAAAACGCGACTTCAGGAAGAGGTCCCAATAGCTGGCCAGGTAGACCTTATCGTCGGTATGCCAGGTAAAGTGGTGCGTGGATCTGTCCCGTTGCGGTGATGCGGATTGGCGGACCAGGTCCTCGGATGGCGGTAGGGAGCTGATCAGGGTGCGGCCGGAAGAATCGATGATGGTCAACTCGGTTAGCGGCGGCAGATTGTATTGCTGCCCGATTCCCCAGAGGTAAGTCGGATTCACCTCCCCGACGAGTACACCGGTGGTATCGCCCATGGCCGTTTTTATGCTCAGGGCGATGCGGTAGGGGGCATCGTCGCCAAGGCCGGTAAGGATAATGCTCCGGCCGGCGTGCAGGCTGGTCTTTTCTGCGGCGGAAAACGGTATCAGGCCTTCTACCCGGCCATACAGCGGAATGCGGCGGCCGTCATCGGAAATATAGACAAGTCCCTGAAAGCGTTGTTCCCGATTGCCTTTCTGGGAAAGGTCGATCGTCGCCCAGGTCTCAGGGTTCATCTCCGCCATGGTCGGGGCCAGCAGGCGCATTTCGCTTTCTATCAGTTCCAGGCGCTCGTAGATCGACATGCCGATGGCCTTGGTCATCTGGCGCAGTCGTACCACGGTCTGATCATTCAATTGGCGCTTGACCTGGTTGTAGGAGAGCGCCGAGAGAACCATGATGGGCAGGAATGAGCAGCAGACGAACATCCAGAAGATGCGTTTGCCAATACGACTATTAAAGATGGCAATGCTGATGCGTGATGGTTTCATGGCCGGTCGTCCTCCGGACCCGCACCGTTCGGTTCCGGATCGCTCTCGCGGTACCAGAAAATATTCTCCTGGTTGTTCAAAAAAATGCGGTCGCCCTCCTTATCCGGCCGGAAAAAAAAAGTGAATGTCTGCAGGGGGGCTCGGCCTCCTTCCTGATCGCGATAGCGAATGGTATAACGCTCTTGCGGGCCGTCCGAGGCGATGTCCACCTGCTCGATGAAATAGACCTGTACCCGTTGCTGACCCTGCCCGAGCGAGAATATGGCTTCGCTGATATCCAGATAGCGGTCCGTATATTTGGCTTGATCCGTTTTCCAGACGCCCCACAATTTGGCAGGAATGTAACTGTGCGGCTCCGGCCAGTGGAAAATTAGGGCGGCCAGAATAGCTATCAGCAGGAACAGTTTGATGGGGGTCTTCATCGCTACCCGGGGTTTAGCTTCGATCAGAATTCAGAGGCCAGACCGACATAGGCCCCATCGCCGGCACGCACAATATCATCCTGGCTGGCCTTGGCCGTAAACGGCGTCGAACTTTTCCGGTCCTGGCCCATGCTGTACAGATCGTAGTCCGAATTGACCGGCACCAGGAATCGATCCTTGCGTAACATGCCCCTGGGACTTCCCTCCACGACGACGTATTGATAAGGCGTGCCCCAAGGATCCAGGCGGCCGCCCATGCCGATTTCAGCCAATGAGGCCGGCAATCGTCCAGTATCGAGCGCGAAGTTGGCGATCGCTTTTTCCATGGCGCGTATATCCGCGATGGCGGCCGCATTACGGGCTTTTTCACGGTATTCGATGTAGTTGGGCACCGCAATGGCGGCCAAGGTGCCGATGAGGGCAATCACGATCATGACTTCGATCAGCGAGAAGCCTGACTGGCCCAATCCTGAAGGTGTCATTCGGCCTTTCATGCATATCGCCATGATCGATGCATTTCATCTTGGCGGATTGCCCGCCGTTGCCGAGAAGATCCAGCGCCCCAGCAGCCTGGTGCGCCGAGCCAGCCTAGGGTCAATTATTGCTTAAATCATAGATAACTCAAGGATTTTTTTAAATATTCAGAGACCTTGCGCCATCGTGGGCGGTCGATAACCCTGAGGGCCTTGGTCACTGAGGGACGGCAGGGCGAGGGTCGTTGTTGGATAATCGTATAAATGATTGATCACATTTGGTATGTTTTAAATAAGGAATTCACAGGTACGGGGATGGTTTCGAATGAAGGCAATGCGTCGACGGTCAACACTCCTCGGGTGGGCGGTATTGTTGTTCCTGGCCGGCTGTGCATCGCAACCGGCACCGGCTCCAGAGGCCACCGCCGAGGTCGGTCTGGCCAGCTATTACGCCGACCGCTTTCACGGGCGGCCCACGGCCAACGGTGAACGCTATGATCGGAATGCCCTGACGGCGGCCCACCGGTACTTGCCCTTCGGCACCCGGGTGCAAGTAACCCGTCTGGACAACGGCAAGACAGTGGCCGTGCGCATCAATGACCGGGGGCCCTTCGTGGCGGGACGGGTCATCGATTTGTCTCGTGCCGCCGCTCAAAGGATCGGCATGCTGCGCAAAGGGGTGGTCAGGGTGCGTGTCTTGCAGCTAGATTGATGGCGCTCCCGCCCGGCTTTGGTGGGCATGTTCAACCGCCTCCCGCCGAGCGCGTGGTTGGTGCGGCGAGGTAATCTGCCCACGTGTTGCCCAGGTTGGTAAGGTAAGTTTAGCAACGGGGCGGTGGTCGGGGGATTTTTTCCCGCTTTACATCCGGCAGTCCGGCCCGTGGAATCGGCGCCTTGCCCAGCCTTCCTGGGCAACCAGGCTGTTTGTATCCTCGGCGATAACTTCCAGCGCTGGCGCGCTGTGGGGTTGCGATCCGATTTGCCCTTGCTGACCCGCTATTTGTAGGAGCTGTGGCAGTCTTTTTTCAGTTGGTCCAGGGCTGCATAGCCCGCCTTGAAAGCTTCCCAGTTCTTGGTGGCATAGGCATCGGCCAATCGCCGGCAGGCATCCCGGTAGTCCTGGTAGTGGGCCTCGCCATATTTGGCACCGGCAAACGTGGTCATCAGCTCGGAATCAGCCAGGAAGGTATCCATAATGTCCGACTCCGGAAGCTTTTGGGCCTCGAGGGCTTCGGCGATATTCTTGAAGGAAGATTTCATTCGTTTTTTCAATGATTTGTACTTAATTCCCGGTTTGGTACGTGGGGATTCAGACGCCGGCCGTGTCTCCAGGTCGTTGGCGAGGGGCAACTCCGGAGAGGGGGCGGTTTCGGCCTTGATTTTTATCTTGAGCTCCCAGGTACCATTGCGGACCTTACCTTTCATTTCCAGTTTGGCAATGGGTTCCGGCAGATCAGCGAGCTCAGCGGGCAGATTGTCGGAGTTTTTCTCCACCGCGTCCGCCAAAAGGCGAAGATAAGCCGGCACATCCTCGAAAGGCATGGCTTGTTTGATTTTCTTTTCCGAAGCTTTCATGAGCATTTCCTTTTATCAGTATCGCGCCAGGATTGACCCTGTTGTGGCCAGGGGATGTCCAAAGGTTGTTTTGTGCCAGGTTTTGATTAGGTTTTGATGAGGTTGTGCGCGCAGCCTGCGGCGGCCGTATCAACAATTAACTTAGCACCGTTGGCACAGAGTCAACCGTAAGCAGTTTCGTGCCGACCGCAAGGGTGGCAGGCAGACCCATAAAATGGGTTTGCTAACCTGGATTTAACATCTCGGTGGCAAGTATTCCAATTTATGAGTAGCGTTTGATTGCTTGGAAAAGGCCAGACCGGCCTTCGCCCGGCGGATTGGAACAATAAAGAGCGGCCCAATAGCTCAGACAGTGCCCTGGGATGGGCACGACGCCTGATGAAAAGAGGCATATGACCAACACCCATGTTACTGCCCAGAAACCAACAGAATGGATTTCCGTGATTCCGGAGAAGATACCCGAAGAGGTTAGCGAGAAAGACGCCCTTCTTTTCGATGCCATCACCTCCACGCGATTATCTGCAGAACAGGAGAGGCGAATACGCAAGCCCGAGCAAGTCTATCTCCAAAGGGAAAACGTTCTGGCAATTCACTGGCATCCGGAATATGTTCCCATGCCCTTGATTGCGCAACGTATCGAGGCCCTGTACCCGAACAAGCGACGCACGTTGGTCGTTCCCACCCAGCACAATGTCCTTATGTCCTTTGGCGACTATGCCGGGGTGGAAGTGGACTGCTACTCGAGGGGATTCAATCAGAAGGTTCAACTGCTGCTACACTTCGTCCACGAGCGGCTGCAAAAAGCGGATTTGTTGAAATCCATACTGGCCCACACCTTCAAGTATCGCTCTTCACAGTTGTTCGAATTCATCCATACCATCATCAAACCGGTGACACCGCGTATCACGGCAGCCGCCCGGGAGACCGGGGCCAACGAGGCTTTGATCCGATTTACCCAGGTCTATGTTCGCAAGATCAACCATCTGTTGGAAACCCGCGGGGCCACGCTTCCCCCTGAAATGATCAAGAACAAGATCCTGCGTAATTTCTTCGATGGGTTGCGCGACCAATATGGTGATGCCCTGATCGAGCGGACCCAGACTTTTCTCAAAGCGATCAAAGCACTGGTCAAGGCCGATTTCCCCCTGCAGTATTTTTACCGCACCTCGGAGGTGATCGAAGAAGCACGGGCACTCGGGGCGGGTATCGTGATTCCTCATCCGGAACAGTTTTGGCCGATTCTGTTGGCCGACTACGATGTGGATGGCATCGAGGTCTGGAACCCCCAGTCACGAAAATACACGGAATTCCTGATTTCGGTCATCAACGAGAAAAACCGCTGCGGCGGTGGATTGTCAAAACGCAATCTGCTTATCTTCATGGGAGACGATACCCATATGGCCGAAAAGATTCGTGCGCCCGAGGTTCAGGATCCTGAAAAAGCCGGTCGGGAAATCGGCCACCAACCTGCCTGGGAAGATTTCAGTATTCGCAAGGCACTGATTCGGGCCAATGCCGGACGCGGCAATATTATCCAGGAGTACAAGCAGCGCTTGGGACAATGACGAAACACAAAGGAAAGTAAATCCAATGACGGAATACGGCAGTTTTGAATACGAATCCTACCAGGATCTGGTCACCATCCAGAAATTTCTGGAATCCCTCTACCAGGGCTTCGACAAGGAAAAAATCGTCTTGAGCTCAGGCGACGACACCATCGAGCTACAACCCAAAAACCTATTGAAATTCTCGGTGCGGGCCAAAAAGAAAGAAGCCAAGACCAAGCTGAGCATTAAAATTTCCTGGAAAGAAGGCAAGATCAAGGCGACCAAGACACCGTTGGCGATCGAGTCATAAGCGATGATCACTTTTGAATCCCTTGAAGAGAACCTGAAGTTCCTTGTACTGGAAGTGGAAAACCAGGTAGTGCTGACCTTCCGGCTGCTCAACGATGCCGAGCCGGAGTTGCTGGAGAAAATTTCAGCCAAGGATGATTATGTTGATAATCTAAAAACCATCATCGAGAATGAATGTTTTACCCGCCTGCATAATGTCCGCGGCAAGGGCGATAGTACCATTAAGGCCATCCGTTCGGCCCAGACGATTGCCGTCAATCTGGAACGTATCGCGGATTACTGTGTCAATATCGCCCGCCAGACCGAGTACCTCATTGAGTTCTCCCAGTTGCACCAGTCCAACTTCCAGGAAATGTTCACCCTGATCCAGACCAGTCTCAACCATATCCTGCCAGCACTGCGCACAAGAGACCTTGGTGAGGCCCTGCGCATATGTCGGGCCGAAAAACAGCTGGACGATCTTTACAAGGAGAACTTTGATTGGATCATGGCGCGCTTGCGAACGGGTCATTACATCGAAGACTTAATTACCACGCTTTTTATCTTTCGTTACTTGGAGCGCATCGGCGATTCGCTGCTCAACATTGGCGAAGCCCTGATTTTTGCCGTCACCGGGGAACGCATGAAGATCGAGCAATTTGAAGCGTTGGAAGAGGTGATGCACCGGGCAGGGCTGGAAGAGCCGTTGACTGGGGCTGAATTCAAGGCCATCTGGGGATCACGTTCGGGATGCCGCGTGGGTCGCGTGGGACTATCTGAAAATGAGACCGAAACAACCCAGGGGATCTATAAAGAAGGTATCAAAGCCAAAATTCGCAAGGAGAAAGAGAACATCGAGCGTTGGGCTCAGATACTGCCGGGTCTGGCACCCCGAATTCTTGGCTATCGCGAGAACAGCGACAAGGCCACCCTCCTGGTGGAATTTTTTCCGGGCCGAACCCTGGATTCAGTCATCCTGGGCAATGATGAAGCGACACTGAAGCTGGCCATGGACGCGCTGGAAAAAACCCTCAGCAAGGTCTGGGCGCAAACGCTTAAGGCACAGTTCACCCCAACAGATTATATGGAGCAACTCAAGACGCGGCTACAGAGTGTCCAGCGGGTGCACCCGGCTTTCCAGCGCAGTTGGAAGGCCATCGATATGCTGGAGATTCGCTCCACTGAAGATCTGATCGACCGGTGTTCCAAAGTCGAGGCACAGCATCCGGCCCCTTTCTCAATACGCATTCACGGCGATTTCAACGCCAACAATATCATTTTCAATCCCGATAACGGAAACATTAACTATATTGATTTTTACCGCTCGCGCGAAGCCGATTTTATCCAGGATGCATCCGTCTTTCTGGTGTCCAACTTTCGCATGCCGGTGTTCGAGTCGTTTCTGCGGCAGCGCCTCAATTGGGTGATCCGCCGGTTTTTTGAATTCTCGGCTGGATTTGCCCGTGGCCAGAGCGATGGGGGCTTCGAGATGCGCATGGCCCTTGCACTGGCCAGGTCATTCCTTACGTCCACGCGTTTCGAACTGAATGCCGATTTTGCCCGCGATATGTTCACGCGAGCGCATTACCTGATGGAAAAGGTCCTCGACCATCAAGGTCCCTTGGAAGCCTTTCGAATGGAGCGCGAGGTGCTGTTCTACTGAGCGTTCGTCCAAGTCTAATGGAAACTTCTCTAAAGCGGAATCCACCCTAATATTTGTCGAATTTAGCGCCCGTTGCAGAAAGGATTGGGTATGACAAAAAAAATTGGTGTTGTCGGCACTCCGGGAGGATGGTCATCGGAGAAGCTAGCCGACACAGTTGCGGATATTACGGGGCACCGTCTCCTGATCGATATGGAACGCCTGGCGTTGGACCTGCCTGGGGGTAGCGCCTGGTTTGAGGATACCGACCTAAGCACGCTGGATGCATTGATCGTTAAGAAAATCGGTGCCTGGTACTCTCCGGATTTGCTGGATCGCCTGGAAATGCTCCGTTTTCTTAACGAACGAGGGCTTCCGGTTTTTTCTCCCCCATTGAATATTATGCGGGTGCTGGATCGGCTCAGCTGCACTGTCACCCTCCAGCTATCCGGTATTCCCATGCCGCCGACGACCATCACCGAGGAGGTGGACGCCGCCACCAACGCGGTGGCGCGCTATGGTGATGCGGTTTTCAAGCCGCTTTATTCCACTAAAGCCAAAGGGATGCTGTTGCTGTCAGACGGACCGGACACCCGCAGGGCCATAGAGGCTTATCACAACGAGCACCCCATGATGTACATCCAGAAAAAACAGGACCTTCAAGGCAAGGATCTGGGCATCGCTTTTCTGGGTGGGCAGTACCTGGCAACCTATGCCCGGGTCAAGGGTGAAGGCGCCTGGGATACCACAACCCGCTCGGGGGGGCACTACGAAGCTTTCACGCCCCCAGAGGAATTGATTGCTCTGGCTTACCGTGCCCAGGCACCCTTCAAGCTGGATTTCACCTGTGTCGATGTGGCCGAGACCCCTGAAGGGCCGATTGTATTTGAAGTTTCGGCCTTCGGCGGATTTCGCGGAATTGAGACCGCCAGCGGCATCGATGCCGCGCACCGCTATGTTCACTATGTACTCGAAAGGATCCGGTCATGAATTCAGCGCCCAACAGTCGTACGGCCCTCGTGGCCCGCATTCGTGAGGCCATGCCTGGATCGGCGTTGCTATTCCTGCGGTTTGGTGAATGCACCGTCGAAGTCAACGCCAACGAAGAGGAGGTCATTGCGGACCTGAAGCGCTATTTTAGCCCCTTTGTTATAGAAAGCGGTTCCGCCGCAATCATGGTCAGCGTCCACCAATCGCCGGAATATCACTTGCCCGTGGAATACTCCCTGAAACCGCCTGATCCGGGGAAAACCAAAATAAAGGAAGAATTCTATGAAATGGCCGATGGCCGCGTTGTACGAAAGCGATTGACCGGTATGCTGTTTGTGTTTGGCGGCGGGGAAAATGTGGCGGTGGGGCCCTGTTTGGAGAACCTCAATCAGGTTGTCAATTTTATCAACAACCGCTACATCGAATGGCTTTTGTGCCGCGGGTGCTTGCTGGGCCATGCCGCTGGCGTGGTGGTGGACGGTCGGGGGCTTGCCATGGCGGGATTCTCCGGTGCGGGGAAGTCGACGTTAGCCCTTCACCTCATGAACAAAGGGGCAACTTTCGTATCCAACGACCGGCTGATGATCGCACCGGACAACAGTGGTCTGGAAATGCACGGGGTGGCCAAGATGCCACGTATCAATCCGGGAACGGCGCTCAATAATCCTTACCTCAGGAAAATAATGAGAATTGAAGA
>JASFFM010000092.1:0-11908 GCA_050124295.1 Desulfobacterales bacterium
ACGTCGCCCACGTCGGTCTCGTTGGAGATCGAAGACAGAATCCGGCGCATGATCTTGCCCGAACGGGTCTTGGGCATGTCGGGTACGATCCAGACCTTGCGCGGCTTGGCAATCGGACCGATCTCCTTGACCAGGGCGTCCACGATTTTCTGAGCAATCGCGTCGCTGGCTTCGAAGCCCGGTTTGAGGGCCACATACATGTCCGGGGTGACCCCCTTGATGTCGTCTTTCACGGGCACGACGGCTGATTCGGCCACTTCTTCAACCACCAGGGCGGCGGATTCCAGCTCCTTGGTGCCCAATCGGTGGCCGGAAACGTTGATCACATCATCGATGCGGCCAAGGATCCGGAAGTAGCCGTCCGGGGCTTCCACCGCGGCGTCGCCGGTCAGGTAAGGCCAGTCACGCCAGTCGGTGCTCTTGGGATCTTTGCAGTAGCGCGCGAAGTAGTTGGTCACGAAGCGGTCGCGGTCGCCCCAGATGGTCTGGAACATGCCCGGCCAGGGGTTCTGGATACAGATGTTACCGGCCTTGCCGGCCCCCCGCGGCAGTTCCTGGCCCTCGTCGTCCAGGATGATCGGGTGGATGCCCGGCATGCCCCGTCCGGCGCTGCCCGGTTTCATGGGAGAGATGCCCGGCAGGGTGCTGCACAGGAACCCCCCGGTTTCGGTCTGCCACCAGGTGTCGACGATGGCGGCCTGCCCTTTGCCGACCGTGTGGTAGTACCATTTCCAGACTTCCGGCTCGATGGGCTCGCCCACGGTGGTCATGTGCTTGAATTTGTAGTTATACTTGGCCGGCTCGTCCGGTCCGATCTTGCGCAGGGCGCGAATGGCCGTGGGGGCCGTGTGGAAGATATTGACGTCCAGGTTCTGGGCGATGCGCCAGGGGCGGCCCGGGTCCGGATAGTTGGGAATACCTTCGTAGATCACCGAAGAGGCACACAGGGAAAGCGGTCCGTAGACGATATAGGAGTGGCCGGTGATCCAGCCGATATCGGCCATACACCAGTAAACGTCTTCGGGATGGATGTCCTGGACGTATTTGGAGGTGCCGGTGACATAGGCCAGGTAGCCGCCGGTACCATGCTGGCAGCCTTTTGGTTTACCGGTGGTCCCACTGGTGTACATCAGGAAGAGCGGGTCTTCGGCATTCATTCTTTCCGGTTCGACGCGGGCGCCGTAAAAGTTTTTAAGCTCGTCGTTAACGATGAAGTCCCGGCCGTCGACCATCGGGGTTTGGGCTGAGTACTTGCCGGGATAGCGCTGCCAGATGAGCACCTTGTCGACCTTCTGGCCGTCTTCGGCGGCCTTGTCGCAAGCCTGATTCGACTTGATTTTGTGGTCGAGGAGTTTGCCACCGCGGTAGTAGGCGTCCATGGTAATCAGAACCCGACTGCCGGAGTCGACGATGCGGTCGGCGGCGGCGTTGCCGCTGAAGCCACCGAAGACCTGGGAATGGATAACGCCCAGGCGCGCTAAGGCCAGCATGGTGATGGGCAGCTCGGCGCTCATGGGCATGTGCAGGGTGGCCCGGTCGCCGCGTTTGAGGCCGGCAAAATCCCTGAGGAGGGCGGCCATTTCATTCACCCGCACATAGAGTTCCTGGTAGGTGATGTGGTCGACCTTTTCTTCCTCCAGTTCGGGAACGAAATGGATGGCCGTCTTGTTCTTGTTTTTGGCCAGGTGGCGGTCGACGCAATTGTAGCTGGCGTTAATCTTGCCGCCTTTGAACCACTTGTAACAGGGCGCATCGCTCGTATCGAGGATTTCATCCCAATACTCGTACCAGTCGAGCATATCCGCGTATTCCTTAAAGCAGTTCGGGAATTTGTCCAGACTGAAACGATCGTAAACACTTTCATCCGTCATATTGGCCTGGGCCACGAAGTCCCGCGGCGGATAAAAATAGTCCTCCTCCTGCCAGTGAACAGCGATTTGAGCTTCCGAAGTTTCTGCTTGGCTCATACCCCACCCCCATTAGGTTAGAAGTTAGTAAAGAAATGAACGCGCAAATGTGGAGCGTCCTGCTTGCAATCCATCGTTCTCAGTGGGCCAACCCCACGCGCACGCGGTCAAAAGATGGTGCCGTTCATAAATAAGCAATAATTCTAAATTGTTATCGCAGTTTACCCCCGAACCTACTATGAATGAAAGCAATTATGTAAAACTGAATACATTTACTGGATCTAATTTGTCAAGTGAATTCTATTCATAAATTATTTTTTTTAAACATTGGGTCCGAGACCGTCCATGGTCGGGACCATCGATCATCTAAGCAGGAAAAACCAAGTAAATCTCAACCCTGAGGGGGTGGTAGACGGGCGGTCGGCGAGAGCGGCAGCGGGCATTGACGGGCACGCTTGAAAAAAATTTAATTCATTATTTGATTTTTGTTAAATGGATGGGTATCGTTCAAGGCAATGACCCTTGGCATGCATTCATCATCGATGCCTGCCGGGTCTTTTCCTTGCCAGATCTATTTATAGACCTAATTATATAGGGGCATTGCCGTTCGCTCCGATTATGAAACCCGGTGCAAGGCTTTGTCTCGACGATCCCGTTCTTTGTGCGGCAATGGATGTGAGTGGCAAATCGGCGGAACGCCGAACGATCGATCACCGGACGCCGGCAAGCCAATTTCCGATCATTTGAAATAAAACGGTTGTTTAATCC
Source organism: Desulfobacterales bacterium (assembly GCA_050124295.1). Lineage (GTDB taxonomy): Bacteria > Desulfobacterota > Desulfobacteria > Desulfobacterales > UBA5852 > JABZFP01. The sequence continues at coordinate 2,676 of JASFFM010000092.1, forward strand.
CCACTTGATGTCAGATGCCCGATAAGTGGATCAATGGCGTCGCGCCCATGCCGATAGCGCCGCTCGGGATCTGCCGGACGGTGGACAAACCTTTCATCCATGGTCAACCCCATGATGTCGAGGAGCTTATGGCTGATCAGATTCCCAAAAAAATCATGCGTAGAGCCTTTGTCAAATCAGTGGTGCGGAGGATATTTGCCTTCACTGCCATCTGTGGGATGATTTACGGTATGGCGGCGCTGGTGTACGCTTCCAAGACGATCTACAAAGTCAAAGAAAACTATGCCGTCGTATTGGAACGCTTTGGGGGCAAGCGCGAAGCCGTCACGGACATCGGCTGGCATGTACGCCTGCCTTTTTTTACACGCATCGAGCAGGAGGTTTCTCTGATGAACCAGGATCTCTACCTTGGTGGAACCTCCGAGCCCATGCGCATCATCTCGCAGGAAAATGTAGCCCTGTGGACATCCGCCCTGCTGACATATCGGATCCTCAACCTTCAGACATGGGCCATCGAAAACCTGAATCCTCAGGATCTTCTCAGCGGCGACTATGACGGCATCGTCAAAGATATTCTACAGGCCCAGAAAGTCAATCAGTTGATCAGCGACCGCGAGGCGATCAAGGAGGAAATTTTTTTGGCCCTCAAATCGCGCCCGATCAACGAGGGCGGCCCCACCCTGGAGCGTAAATATGGCATCGAGGTGGTCAGCTTCGTTCTGCGGGAAACCCGTTTCGGTGACAAACTGGTGGCGGCCACCGAGGAAAAGAAGCGACGGGAGCTGATCGCCGAGGCTGAAAACTACGCCGCCAGCCAGGAAGCCAGCCGCATTCGGAAACTTTACGCCGCCTATCTGGAAGGGATTCAGTCCCTTCAGAAGGGCCTGGGGAGTAGCGATGGTACGACCGATAGGGCGCTGCTCCAATTCCTGGTCCAACAGCAATGGGCCTCGGCTTACGAGAAGAACCAGACCGGACAGAATACCATGGTCATCCAGAATACCCGTGGGGGTGCCAACCTGGCCCTGCCTGCCCCTGCCCCGCCCCCCGAACGATCGGTCGATGGAGAATAGCGATGGCGCGTCGAATCACCCGGCAGGTTAAGTACGTGCGTTTACCGGAAAGACGCATTCATGAGATCAACAACCTGGTTTCTTCCTGGTCCTATGAAACACGGGCCTTCATGCGGGCGCGCTTGAATCAGTACCGGCCGCGAACGGGATTTTTCAATTTTCTGATCGACCGTTTCTGGTTTCTGGTGGTGGGCGACCGCGACAAACGCTTCGAGATCATCAACGACCCGGATGTGATCACCGATTGGCAGACGCGCTTTGAGATATCCGGTCAACGCAATCCACAGGATGCCTGGAACAAGATTCTGGATAAAGAGATTTCCGCGCGGGATCATATGTATCTGCTCTCGCTGCTGGACCGCAAATTAAAAGATATTCATGTGCCCTACGAGCTCAAATCGCTGTTTGAAAAACTATACCGGGCACACCTTCGCAAGGAATATCTGTCCGATCCGGAAATTCCCAAATCGCCTTTGATCCTGGTCGTGGGGACAAGCGGCAGCGGCAAAAGCGCCACCATTGGGCAGGTCGTCGAGGACGTGATTTTCGTCAACGAGATCCTTCCTGAAATTGATCTGAATCAGAAAAAAGAGGCCCTCCTGGCCGATCGGCCATTTTGGAAGACCGTCGAAGAAGTGGATCCCAATCTGGCCTTTGAAATCATACGGCGGCGCCAGACCCGCTTTTATCAATCCTTGAGCCGCATTCCCCTGGTTCGGTGGCTTTTCAAAAAAAGGATTGCCCTCAATCTGGCCGAACTGGGGGAGCAAGGCCTCCTGGTGGACTACGCCATCGTGACCCCCAATGAGTATCAGACGGCGCTGGCCGGAGAACCGGGCAATTATTTTCGCAAAGCCATGGGGGACCCCAAGAAGACGGCCATTCGGCACATTGAAGAGGCACACAGCGCTTTTGGCAAGGCCAGTGAAGACCAGAGCGGTGTCCAGCGCCAGCAGCGCACCCTGGTGGACGCCTCCAATATCGTCCTCGATGAAATCGCCACCGGGCGCCGGGACTGTGTTTTGCTGGCCACGACGGATCAGCCGGAGCGCATCGATGCCGCCATTTATCGACGCTTCGTGGAAAAGGGCGTCATCATCGAACTGAACGATTACTGGAAGAATAAAGCCAATCTGCGCGAGGTCATCCGTATTGAATTGCAACGTAACGACATCCGCATCGTCGGTCCCGACGATCCCCCCTTGCGGAAGAATGTTCAATCCATCAGCACGCTGGATCTCGACGAAAGTGTGGATACCATCTACCGCCTGTTTCGTGAGCGAACCCTAACCCTTACGCCGGCTTACGTGCGCAAGCTGGTGCACTCGATCATCCAGATTCGTCAAACCTTCCGCGCCAGCTTTCTGGACGATGCCGATCTGGTGCGGCGGGCGTTCGAACTGGTGGCCAAGAACACCTACGGGGATCTGTATAAAAAAGTCGTCGACCGCATGGATCGCCTGGTCAAATGGGAAGCGTACATCGGCGACGTCAAATATGTCTTCTCGGAGATGGCCAACAACTGCCTGCAATACGGCCTGAGCGAGGAGAAGGGGGTGGTGCTCAACGGTCCTCCCGGGGGCGGTAAAACGTTTCTCGTGCGCACCTGGCTCAGTGAGAACAAGGACATTCACGACATCGCCACCAGCGCGAGCGCTCTGCAGGATCCGGTCAATCCGGTGGAGGGGGCGGTGTACAATATGGAAAAAGTATACGATATCGCCAAGATGATCGCCCCCACGATCATCTTCTTTGACGAAGGGGACGCTCTGGCGCCCAAGCGGAGCAGCTCCGGTGGCTCCCCCCAGGACAAACTGACCAACAAATTCTTAAGTCTGATTGATGGCGAAGTTCCCTTGAACCAGGTTTTTACCGTGTTGACCACCAACCGCCTCGATATTCTGGACCCGGCCCTCATTCGCTCCAAACGGCTTAAAGTGCTCGAGATCACCGGTCATCTACGCAAAGACGACATCCGCGCCATTGTTGTCGCGGCCTTAGGGGATGTTCCCCTTGATCAGGGGCTGGACCAGGATGCCGTCGTGGACGCCGCCCGGAACATTTGCAACACGCCGGCGGATTACACGGCTTTCGTGGAAAAGGCGCGTTCGTTGCGCAGCACGGAGTATGAAATCATTCTGCGGTTGCGCCGGATTCCCGAAATGTCGGAAAAGGATAATCGTAATTTCGTCAAGTTCAATTTGAAGACCCTGCTGGGTATGCTGAATGCGCTGCAGGCACCCTCGGAAGTGATCAATATGGTCCGGGAAGCGCCGGATCGATTCATCGAACAGCATGCTGCGGTCTTGAAATTGATTGACGGGATCGAAAACGATCAGCATTATCCGCTGCGCCTCGCGCATTTGGAATCTGCCCGCAGCGAGATTTCCCAGAGCCCCGTCAAAAAGGGCAAAGTCCAACTGGACGAGTTTCTGGAGAGCGAACTCAGCGAAGAGCCCCAGGTGGGTTTCATCGTCGGTGTGGGCGCCAATGACGTCACCGGCGTTTTACTGCCGATCGCCACCAGCCTGAATTACAAGATGGCCCCCGAGAAGGTTCTCGTGACCGGTGCCGTGTCCACCTCGGCGCCGGGCGCCGCCGAACTGGATATGTCGGTCAAGATGACCCAGCAGTCCGCCCAGGAGGCGCTGACCTTGGTGAAGAACTACCTCCAGCATCTGCAGCCCAAAATCAGCATTCCACGGCTGTTCGGCGAATTTCTCGATCAATACACCATTCACCACCAGCTGCTGACGGCCTCTTATAACGTCGGTGGTCCCTCGGCCGGCTACGCTCTGGCGCTGAATACCCTATCCGCGCTGTTGATGGTTCCGGTATTCAATGATTTTGGTGTCACCGGCGCCCCCTGGACCCGGGGGGCCAAAAGGGGAGAGATCGGCGGTTCGGTCATTATCGGGGGTCACAAGAAGAAAGCGGAGAAAGTTCTTCTGCATCTACGACGCATGTATATGCCCTTGCAGAATTACAAAGATCTGGATCTCGATTACCTTGAAAACTATTGGCACCAGAACAAAGACATTCTGGGGGTCACCAATTTTGGAGATCTGGTGCCGGAAGTCCTCTGGCTGGGCGCGGACCATGAAGACGTCGTCCAGAAACTGATTGAAACCCGTATTCGCTACAAGATGGAAAAGGGCCGTCTGGGTTACGCCGATCCCGGACTGAAAGAGCAGATTCTGACCGCCAAAACCCGCTTGCGTGAAAATATGGAAGGGGAGATTATCCGGCGTTTGCAGGCCCTGCGGACCTACATGCGCAGCCCGGTGCGCGACCCGCATATATCCCTCGAAGAAATCTTCCGCGGCGATACCCGCAATTCGCGCCAGCGTATTTCAGCGGTCGTCAAGGTCGTGCGCAACGGTCTCAACCGCTTCCGCAAGGAGTGCCGCACCGAGTAGAGAGGCGGGCACCGGCACCTCTTTGTCTTGTTAGGTCTAGGGGCCGGTCCGCAGCCCCCCGCCCGCCGGGCTAGCTCTTCTCAGGGTGATGGAAAACAAGCACGGGCGTGTGTATTTCCCCGAATTGGGATTGCCTGTCTGCCGCTGTCGCCAATCCCATTGCGGGTCGATCAGAGCGCCATTGGTAGCGGTTGACAGCCTGTCCGTGCATTCGATAAACATAAAATTAACGCTTTTAGAGGATCCGACCTCCTGATGATATTGTCGAGCGGACACTAAGCGGCGCCATTTGGCCGGGGATGAGCATTCGGCGTCACCCCGCAATTTACCGAACAATGCAAAGACGCAAGCCGTGTGTCCTGTTACGGCCGGCAAGGCCAAGCCCCTGGTGATCTTGTGGAAACCGGTTGGGCAATGAATAGCCCGCCGCCCGCGGTCGTGAATGCCGCCAATGATGGGATAATGCCTATGGACGCTTTTCAAGACAGCTATCCCGAGGATCTCAGCCATTGCTACGGATGCGGTCGTCTCAACCCGCACGGCCTTCAGTTAAAGAGCTATTGGGAGGGGGAGGAAGCGGTGTGCCGTTTTACCCCCCGGTCCTATCACACGGCCATACCGGGATATGTCTACGGGGGCTTGATTGCCTCCTTAATCGACTGCCATAGCACCGGCACGGCATCCGCCGCCGTCTCGCGCGGAGAGACGGCCATCGGCGAGCGGGAACCGGCGCCACGCTTTCTGACCGCCTCATTGCAGGTGAACTACCTCAAACCGACCCCCATCGACGAAACCCTGGAAGTCCGGGCTATCGTCAAGGAAATCAAGGGGCGCAAGGTGGTTATCACTTCCCGCCTGATCGCGGCCGGCAATGTCTGCGCGACGGGAGAAGTCGTGGCGGTCCAGGTGCCGGAACATCTCATGCCGCGTTGACCGGGCGGCCGGTCGATTCGAGATGATGGACGGCCGCCTTGAATCCCGCCGCCCGCGGTGGGAAGCCCCCCGATGCCGGATTCATCGTCAGCTCGCCTGGAGGCCGCCTTCACCCGGAAATTTCGCGCCTTGGAGATTCCATTGACAAGGCCTTCCGGCGCGCCGTGCTAGGCATGCGACCGCAAGCGCCTGATAAGGCTGGCACGGGATGCCTCGGGCTGAACAGTAGGGAGAAAATTTGATGCGCTGCGTTTTGCCATTCGCCGCTCACCAAGGGTTACCGGACACATTGGCCGCAACCTTCCCTTAAGGCAGGGAACCCATTCATCCAAGCAACTGGGCATCACTATTTTCATGAAATGTTCGGGTTAGGGAGCCGCCCCCTCGACCTTTACCGAATTTACAATTCCGCCCGACAGGCCTTGATCCTTGCGGCCGGCTTGAGCATCTTCTTGTTGCTGGCGCTGACGGTACGCGATCAGGGCCTCCAGACGACGGCGGCACCGCCGGAATGATTCCGTTCGAACTGGCCGGCAACCTGGCTGGGGCGGAGCCGATTTTGGCCGCCCGGGATGAACCGGCCCGCATTCGGGCCGGCATCCGCCTGGGACTTGATTTTTTCTTTATTGCGGTTTACGCATTCACGCGGGCTGACGCATGGCGCATGCCGGCCGGTCATCTGCCGCCCGGCGGCGGTTGAAGACCCTGGCAAACATGCTGGCCATGGGACGAGGGTGGGCCGCTTTTGGGGATGCCCTCGAAAACCTGGCCTTGATTCAACTCCTGATCGGTCTCGGCGGGGCCCTATCGTATATTCTGGCCGGGGGGGCACGGTACTGATCGGACGCACGGTCCGGCAATGATGATCCCGGTGGCCGCGGCCCGTCTCCGGCAGGACAGGGAGGATGGCCGGTCACGCAACGGAGGCGGGGCATGCGAATTCATGTTGCGGATCTTCCCGCAGACGGTCTTACGGTCCAGGAGCACCTCGATTCCAGGCTGCTGAAGAAGGACCTGACCCTCGATGATAAAGCGGGTTGCGCGTTCCGGCGTCCGTTGACCGTCCGCGTCCAGGTGATGCCAAGGGCGGGAATGATTGAGGTCCACGGTCGTCTCGCAGGGGAGGCCAGATTGGCCTGTGTGCGCTGTCTGGAGGCTGCTGACGTTTCGCTGAACAGCCAGTTTCGACTGACTTTCACGCGGGAGATTCCCGGTCAAGCGGCAGAGGACCCTCCCGAAAACCGCGAACTGCGGGCGGAAGAAATGGGGCTGGTGCTCTATGAAGGCGATGATATCGATCTGCACGATGCCATCCACGAACAGGTCGTCATGGCCATGCCCATGCAGCCCCTGTGCCGACCGGACTGTCGAGGGTTGTGTGCCCGCTGCGGGGCGAATCTTAATACCGCCTCCTGCCGCTGCGTCAATGATGAGGTCGACCCGCGCCTGGCGGTCCTGAAATCACTGAAGTTGGATTCCTGACCAGCGTGCTGGTGGAGATCAATTGACCGCGGTCGGGAGTTGGCGCAGCCACGGACGTATTGCGGTCCGCTCTCGCATGCCGGTTGATGGCCCCCTGGCAGGCCATCGTGACGGCGGACGTCCAGGCACCCACCCACCCAAGGAACATACGCCGCATGGCCCACGCTGATTATCCAGCCCCGACGACCTCCCGAATCCCGTCCGAAGGCTGTCGACTGGTGTTTTACAATGAGAGCGCCCCGGACCTGCCGCGCGCGGCCGGGCTGGAGCGGTTGCGCCTGTTGCTCAAGGATTCACCGGAGCGCTTTCGACGTCGCCTCAACCAACTCCCGCTGGTTCTGCTTGCGCAAACGGACCGCGCAACCGCCCGGCGCTATCAGCAGGCGCTTGCTCAAAAGGGCATCGTCTGCCGCATCGAAACCGCCCCCCCCGCGCGGTCGCCAAACGAATCGTCCCCGAAGCGGGCCTTGGCCGAAGCGGCTACCGTTCCACCGCGCGCCGACCATCCCCCGACCTGGCGTTTACCCTCCGGGCGCCGCATTGCCGCCGGTTGGAGGCATGCCGCCCGCCTCGGACTGGACCTGTGCTTCGATCCCCGCGGCACTATCGGTCGTATTCTGACCGTCGTCTCCTATCGCGGCACCCTGATCCTGGCGGCGCTCATCGGACTGGTTCAGATCGCTGCGACGGTATTGGACGAATTCCCCGCCCCGCAAGGCACGTTGCTGCCCAAGGTCCTGGCGGTAGTGATCCTTGCGCCGCCACTGGCGATTCTGATGGTTTATCTGCGCGGTTATCTGCTCTACGGAGCCGGCCGCCTGCTTAAAGGCGCCGCCGGTCCGCGGGAGGTCCGCATTGCCCTGGCCTGGTCGGAGATTCCCCTGCTGGCAGGCGGCTGTGCGGGGTTTTTGCAGGCGGCCACAGGCGGTCTCGGGGCGGCTGCGGGCACGAGCCTGAACCATTCCCTGCCGGCGCTGCTGAGCTGGTCCGGCTTCGGACTGCTGCAGGCGGCTTGTGTTATCTGGGCGCTCGGCCTGTTGTTGCATGCACTGGCCGAAATTCAGGGCTTCAGCATGGGCCGCTGCCTGGCCAGTCTTTTGCTGGCGATCGCCATGGTCGTCGTCCCCCTGGCCATTGGCGGCGGGATATTGATGGGTACGGGCCTCCTGTCGGCAGGCTAGCGGATAGCCTTTCGACGCCGTCCTTGGCCCACTGTTGTTCACCCCTAAGCGAATAAAAGGGAATTGCGCATGAACCGATTCAATCGCCGAGCGTTTCTTGAACGCAGCACCCGTCTGGCCCTGGCCGCATTTCTCTGGCCGCTGCCCGTGAATGCCGAAAACCGCTGTCGGGTCCCCCATCCCTTGTCGCCGCCCGACCCCGCTTTCAAGGAACAATGTCCCAACTGCGGCATGCGGCGGGCCATGTGGGCGCGAACCTGGAAACGGTTTCGTCTCGGTGCCGCCGTGCAAGACGCCTGCTCGTTTCACTGTCTGGCGGATATGAGCGTGAAAGCGGATCAGCCCCCCCGGGACACCCGCGCGGCACTGTTTCTGCAACCGCGCGGCATGGTGCCGGCGGCGGCGGCCTGGTATGTGGTGGGCTCTTCAGCCCGGGGAACCATGAGCATGATCAGTAAGGCGGCCTTTCCAAGTCGTGGCGCCGCCGAGGCCTTCCAACGGCACTGCGGCGGTGCCGTGCATGACTTCGTGACCACTTTCCAGATGGCCCGCGAGACGCTCGGCAAGGAAAAGGCCATGCTTGACCGCAAGCGTCTTGACAAGGGCAAGATAATCATGCCGGTCGATAACCGGGACGAATGCCTGGTCTGCCGCATGTATCCTGCGCGCTATCCGCACCATCGCAGCCAGATATCCTACGGCGACGGCCATAGCGATCACTTCTGCTCTACCCACTGTTTGTTCGACTGGCTGGCCGGAGGCAAGGCAAGGCCTGTCCATCAGGGCCGGGGGGGCATGATCTGGGTTACCGACTTTCCCTCCGGTCGCTGGATCAGCGCGCAGACCGCCTATTTCGCGATCGATTCGGGCCGCCCGGGACCCATGGGTGCGGAGGCTTTTGCCTTCGACCGCCAGGTCCAGGCGCAGGCCTTCATCCAGGCCCATGGCGGGCGCGTGGCCACCTTTGCGCAAATCACCGCCGGTCCTCCCGCCTGGACGCCATAGACCATGGGATGATAAACGGTTTTCTTGGTTCGGGCGTATTGCCGCAGACCTGATCCGACTTGACAAGGCGGTCAGTTGGCCGCATACAGGACGAAGGATTACGTTCCGTCTTCGGTCTGTCTGCCCCGCGGGCTCCCGGC
>JASFFM010000093.1:0-11903 GCA_050124295.1 Desulfobacterales bacterium
CTGCGAGGCCGAGGAACGTTATGCGGCCTTGTTCATCAAAAAACAGCCCCAGCGCGGTGACGATGATGCGGCCATGGCCAACCGGGCAATGGAAACGCCGATCGTCATACGCGACAACCAAATATTGGTACCGGTGGTGCTTATGCATGGCGGGCGCCAACGGCAGGTGAACCTACTCCTGGATACGGGCGCCACGACGACCGTGCTCTACCCCCATGCGGCCCGGGCCATCGATGTCCGGGGGACCCGGCCACGCGAAGCGCGCAGCGTCGACGGTCAGCGGGTGGCGGCCTGGGATCTTTCCATTTCCGCCCTGCGACTGGGGCCTTTCCGGTTCGATAACGTGGCGGCGGTGTTGATTCCCCACACCGACCAGGATCTTCCCTACGGCGGCTTGCTGGGGATCGATATCTTAAAACAACTATCCTATATGATTGATTTTTCCAACCGGGTCATTCGCTGGGACGCCACTGATTCAGCTACGGATCTGCATGTCAGCTGCGCCCAGCCCTGAGGGCCCAAACACCCGGAAGGCCTTGCTGATCGGTGCCACTGGCCTGACCGGTGGTCATCTTTTGAGGCGTCTTTGCGCTGATCGCCGCTACGCAGAAATCCATGTGCTGGCCCGACGCGCATTGTCGCTCCGCAGCCGCCGCCTGCGGATCCACGTGGTGGATTTCAATCGTATCCCTTCCCGGCATCCGGCCTTTTACGTAAATCATGTTTTCTGCTGCCTCGGCACCACCATTCGCCAGGCTGGCACCCGCGAGCAGTTTCACAAGGTTGACTATCTTTATAGCATGCAGGTGGCCCGCGCAGCCCTCCAGGGCGGCGCGGAAACCCTGGTGGTGGTCTCGGCCATGGGAGCGGACCCCCGATCCCGGAATTTCTACCTGCGCACCAAGGGCAAACTGGAAAAGGACCTGGCCGAACTGACCTACCGACGCCTGGTGATCGTGCGTCCCTCCCTCCTGATCGGTCAGCGCGAATCCCCACGGCCCATGGAAACCCTGGGGATGTGGGTGCTGCCCAAATTGACTTTCTTGATGCAAGGTCCCCTGAAACCTTATCGCGCCATCGCGGCCGACACGGTGGCAGGCGCCATGCACCGTCTGGCCTGGCTGGAGGGCTCAGGGACACGCGTTGTTTTGTCGGACCAACTCCAGGCGTAGCGATATTCCCTTCAGAAACCAAACGATCACGGACGGTATCTTGCATGATGCTCTGCTGATCTTAGTATTACAGCCTGACCGAAGCGAATAACGACCAATGGCACGACGCCGGCTCACGTGCCCGACCGTAAGGCATGACCAGTGCCCGGCGGATTCCGGATCTGAGTCCTGCGGCGCTCGCATTGGCCGATCATCGTCCACGTGTCGATGGTCCTCCGGCGGCGAGGTGACCGTGGGACCTTCCGGGATGTGGAATAGAACCGGTGCGACCACCGAAACGTCAATCCACCGGTTTGACAGTCCGGTCGCCTTCGGGTATCCAACAACCGCCCCATCAAAGGGGCAATTTTTCCATCGTGCCGCAACTGCTTTGACAGACAGCCCATGGCCATACGGACGCTTGATCATATCGAATACGGTTTTGGCGGAAGGCCGCTTCTGGTGGATATCGCTCTGCAGATCGAGCCGGGCGAAAAAATTGGCCTTTTGGGGCGCAACGGGACCGGCAAGACGACCCTCCTGAAGGTGATCAGCGGGGAGCAGGTGCCCGACAGCGGTCGGGTGGAATCGCCGCCCGGTATTCGTACGGCGCGGCTACCCCAGGACATTCCACCCGGTTTGACGGGCACTGTTTTTGATGTGGTTTGCGAAGGTTTGGGGGCGCGCGGCGGGCTTCTGGCAACTTACCAACGATTGAGCGAACACCTCGGCCGCCGGCCTGAAGACGATCTGGCGCGGCAGCTGGATGCCGCCCACCAGGCGCTGGATGCCGCCGAGGGATGGGATGCGGAACGGGAGGTCAACACGTTGCTCTCGCGCATGGCGCTGTCGGCCGGGCAGGCCTTCGCCGAGCTCTCGGTGGGGTTGCAGCGCTGGGTGCTCCTGGCCAGGGCGCTGGCGGCCAAACCGGATATCCTTTTGTTGGATGAGCCCACCAATCATCTGGATATCGATCATATTCAGCGCCTGGAAACCATGCTTCAAGACTGGTCTGGCAGCTTGCTTTTTGTATCCCATGATCGCTCTTTTCTGCGGCAGATGGCCACGCGTATCGTTGAACTGGATCGGGGCCGGCTGACATCCTGGCGCTGTCCCTACAACATTTATCTTCAGCGCAAGCAGGCCGTCCTGGAGACGGAAGCGCTCCAAAACCGCCGCCAAGACAAAAAACTGGCTGCGGAGGAAGATTGGATTCGCAAAGGCTTGAAAGCCCGCCGCAGCCGCAACGAAGGGCGGGTGCGGGCCCTGAAAGCCCTGCGCGCCGAGCGTCAGGCCCGCCAGGAGCAGATCGGCAACGTGCGGCTCATGGCCCAGGAGGCGGAGCGTAGCGGTAAATTGGTCATCGAAGCCCAAGACCTGGGCTATGCCTATCAGGGAAAGACGGTATTCACCGGTTTTCAGACCGTGATCCTGCGTGGTGACAAGATTGGGGTGATCGGTCCCAACGGGTGCGGAAAATCGACCTTGCTCAAAATGCTTCTGGGGCAGACAACCTCGACCGAGGGCCGTGTGCGGCAGGGCACGCACCTGCAGCCGGCCTATTTTGACCAGATGCGCTCCCAACTCGATGAAAACCGGTCGGTTCAGGATAACATTGCCGATGGCAGCGACAAGGTGCTCATCAACGGACGCCCGCGGCATATCATCGGTTATCTCCAAGAATTTCTATTTACGCCGGATCAGTGCCGGTCACCGGTAAGCGTGCTCTCGGGCGGTGAACGCAACCGTCTTTTGCTGGCCAAGCTGTTTGCCAAACCGGCCAACCTTCTGGTTCTGGACGAGCCCACCAACGATCTGGATTTGGAAACCATCGAACTGCTGGAACATATGCTTGTGGGGTTCGAGGGGACGATCCTGCTGGTCAGTCATGATCGGGCTTTTCTCGACAATGTGGTTACGAGTACACTGGTCTTCGAGGGGCAGGGCAAAATCGCGGAATACGTCGGCGGTTACGAGGACTGGCTGCGCCAACGCCCAACCGCGCCCGCCCGCCGGCCGCCACAAAGGCGCCGTCGGTCGCGCCGGTCGCCGGATCGCAGACGGGTGCGACCGCGTAAACTCTCCTACCATGAAATGCGTGAGCTGGAAGTCCTGCCGGAGAAGATCGAACGGTTAGAACGGGAACAGGCCGCACTCTTTGCATCCCTGGCCGATCCGTCCTTCTACCGTTCCGAGGGCCGGGCAATTGCCAAGGCCCGCTCCCGACTTGATGAAGTGGAAAACGAACTGGCCAGCGCCTATCGCCGCTGGGAAGATTTAGACGCCACCGATCGCGGCGCCGAAGCATCGGCATAATGAAAGGAGTCGGTATGTCATCAAGAGAAGATACCCACAGTAAAACGATCGGGTATATTTTGTGGATCTTCGGTTTCATGGGGGCCCACCGTTTTTATTACGGCCGGCCGATCACGGGTACGATCTATTTTTTCACGCTGGGCCTGCTTTTCGTCGGCTGGATCATCGATCTTGTTCTCATTCCAGGCATGGATAAAAATGCCGACCTGCGCTTTGCCACGGGTCCTCTGAACTACAACGTGGCCTGGACCCTCCTGACCTTTCTGGGGATTTTCGGCATCCACCGCTTTTATATGGGCAAGTGGCTGAGTGGTATCATCTATTTGCTGACCGGAGGATTGTTCCTGATCGGTATCATATATGATTACTGGACCTTGAACGAACAACTGACCCTCATCAACAATCGATCCTCGAGGGCTTGAACTCGCTGCCGCAGGGCTCCGGCGACGCTATGGATATTGTGTTGGTATCATATGGCTCCGCGGGCGATGTGCGCCCTCTCATGGCGCTTGGGCTTGCCTTGCATGCCCGGGGGTCGCGTGTCCGGGTTTGTGCCCCGCCTGAAAGCCGGCCCTTATTCGTGGAAGCCGGCCTGCGATTTACCGCTCTGGGCGGTAATGTGCGCCGTCTGATGGATGCCCGTGCCGAACAGTTTGTCGGGCGGCCGTTGGCCGCTATCGCGCCGATGCGCCGCGCGCTGCGGCCGGAAATCGTCGCCCAGTTCCGGCGCCTGCCGGCGCTCGTCAAGGGGGCCGACCTGGTGATCGGCGCCGGGTTGGCGCTGGCGCTACCGTCGGTGGCGGAGGCCTGCCGGGTGCCCTTTCGCTACGCGGTGAGCATTCCGGCCTTGCTGCCATCCCGCTGTCATGCCCCCGTGATGCTGCCCTGGCAGAATCTGCCCCCGCTGGGCAACCGTTTGCTTTGGCGGTTGGCCAGCGGCTTGATCGATCTGAATCTTGGGCCCCTATTGAACCGGCACCGCCATCTGCTTGGCCTGCGCCGGCTGACGCGCGTCCTGCCCCACCTCACCCGCAAAATGATCGTGGCGGCCGACCGGGAACTGGCCCCGCTGCCACCTGAAGCACCTTCCGACTGCCGTCAAACCGGCTACTGGCACCCACCGTCGAGCGACGCCCTGCCGCCCCCGGTCGATGACTTTCTGGCCCGAAATCCTTCGGTGGTGTATTTCGGATTCGGCAGCATGGGGGATCCGGCACCTCACAAAACCGTTTCCATCCTGCGACAGGCAGCCGGCCGGGCCGGGGTGCGGGCCATTATCCAGAGTGGCTGGGCGGGCTTGCACTTTGCGAGTGATGCCGACTGCCTGTGTGTGACGGGCGAATTGCCGCATGCGCGGTTGTTTTCTCGCGTGGCCGCGGTGGTTCACCATGGTGGTGCCGGAACGGTCATGACCGCTGCCCGGGCCGGTGTCCCTCAGTTGATTATACCGCATCTTCTCGATCAGTATTTCTGGGGGCATAGAATTTATGAGCGGGGGCTTGGTCCACCGCCGATTCCCCGAAACCGGTTGCGGCCGGGCCAATTGACGCGCGCCTTGCAGCACATGGTTGCTTCACCGCGCATGGGCGAAACGGCCCGCACTTTGGCCGTCCCACTGCGGGGCCGCGACGGCGCCAGAGAGGCCGCCCGCTGGCTCCTCTCCCGCCGGGGCGAAGGATGATTCGGGAGCCGCCGCCTGCCTTTAGCGCGGCCCGCAGCGAAGAACGGCGCGCGGTCTATGCCGGCATGTCCCGCCGCCGATCGCCCATTGCAACCACATGCGCTTTCATTCGGATCACATGGCCCCGCCGGCATGATCCCCAACCATCGAAGGACACGATCGCGGCCTTGATATCAGACAGGAAATGTGTATCCTGCGAAGGCCGCCCCTTTTCGTTATCCCGGCTTGACTTTACGGGTGTGCGCCGTATATTAGATTTTGAGTATATTCCCATTACGGAGGTTTTCGCATGCGCCCACAAAAAGATCGTATTGTGGCATTCAACCCGGATATAAGCTATTTCAAACCGCGCGGAATTCCCCTCATGGACCTGGAAGAAGTCTGTCTGACGGTGGACGAATGCGAGGCGCTGCGGTTGTCGGATCTGCTGGATTTGTCCCACGAAGACGGCGGCAAACAGATGGGGGTATCACGGGCCACCTTCGGTCGAATTTTACAAAAAGCGCGCGGCACGGTGGCCGATGCCCTGATCAACGGCAAGGCTATCAACATCGAAGGCGGCAATTTCAAAATGACCTCCAAGGAGCGCATCTTCGAGTGCGACGGCTGCCAGCGCCGATGGAGCGAACCACTGGGTACGGGACGGCCGGAACGCTGCCCCCACTGTCGCAGTCGTAAACTCTTTCGTATCAGCCAGGGGCACAAAAAGCCCCCGGGCAGCCGCGGCGGCATTCATTCGAGACGGGGCGGTAGGTGATGCCCGTGCGCGATCATACCCCCATCGAGACGATCGCGGCCCATGTCGCCCAGAGGGATTCGCCCGCCTAACCCATTTTCATCACAAGATCATCGTCGATGATTCCCCCCGATGACGCCATGACATCCTGGCGGGCAACCTTCCCGCAGCCTGCGGGGGCCTATCGACGATTTATGAACGGATTGATAACAGGAGATAACGTGTTATGGCCCAAATTATGAGTTCCCCCGATGACGCCCATCAAAAACGCCAGAGCCAGGAGCAGCAGGACGCAGCACTGCAAGATTCTCTGAATCGCATCAAAAACAAGCTGATCGTCATGAGCGGCAAAGGCGGCGTGGGCAAAACCAGCACCTCGGTCAATCTTTCGATTGCCCTGGCCCGTATCGGTTATCGGGTCGGGCTAATGGATGTCGACCTCCACGGTCCGGATGTTCCCCGTGTCCTGGGGTTGATGGGCATGCTTGGACTGAGCGAAAATCAAAAACTCGAGCCCATGCGCTTTAACGATAATTTGAAAGTGGTTTCCATCGAGTCCCTCACCGCCAGCAAGGACGATGCGATTATCTGGCGGGGACCCATCAAGTATTCCGCCATTCGCCAGTTTATTGCGGATGTCGAGTGGGGTGAACTCGATTTTCTGCTGATCGATGCCCCTCCGGGCACGGGTGACGAACCCCTGACCGTGGCGCAGACGATCACCGACGCCAAGGCCGTCATCGTGACCACGCCCCAGGAGGTTTCGCTGGCCGACGTGCGCAAATCAATCAGCTTCTGCCACACGGTCAAGATGGATATCTTCGGTCTGGTGGAGAACATGAGCGGGTATATCTGCCCGCACTGTGGCCAGCAGGTGGATCTGTTCGGTTCCGGCGGTGGGGAACGAACGGCGCAGGAGGCGTCGATCCCTTTCCTGGGACGGATTCCCTTCGATCCGCATGTCGTGACCTGTGGCGATAACGGCAAATCATTTCAGGAGACGTACCCCGATGCGCCGGTAACCCAGGCCTACGAAGCCATCGCCCGCCGCATTGGGGCCCTGGTCAGCAACTGACACGGCGACGCACCCGGCACCCAAAATCGGTGCAAAATGCCTTATCCCCAAGCTTACGCGAGCCCGGCCCTCGAGGCCGGGATTTTCCTAAACGCTGCCTTGGGGGGATGGCAGGATGGAGAAAGTACTGATCGTGGGTTGAAAACGGGCCATGGATGATGTTTGCATCGATTGTCCCCACGGCCTGGTGGGGTTTAACCGCAAGGAGGGCCGTTTCAGCCGGTATGCCGATAAACCGGTCCAGCTCATGGGTCTTCGTAATTGCGGTGACTGCACGGGCGCGGCCATCGTGCCACGCCTGGCACAGGTCAATCTATGGAACAAACCGCTGGGTGAAAAGGTGACCAAAATCCATATCGCCCCCCGCATTGTGGATCACTGCCCCCACAGCGAGACGCTGATCATTAAAATAAAGGCCAAGGCCGGTGTCGCGGTGATCGAAGGAGAGCACCCCTATATCCCCGAGAGCGTTTTCGTTTCCTGCTCAAAGGGCTCTCGTTTGGCATCATCCCGATCGGCTATCGGGGCGGGGTCAGCGAATCAGCAAGACGGGGCAGGTGGCGTGCTGAGACACTTTTCGGCTGACACTGCCGAAAAGCATGCCCTCGATGGTGCCCAAACCGCGGGTGCCCATGATGATCAGATCGACCCGCCGCGATGCGGCGGTTGCCAGAATTGCTTCGGCCTCGGGGCCTTCCAGCAATTCTTCATCGATGGCCACCTCGTCTGTCGCCAGCCGTGCCCGGACCTCGTCCAGGATGGCCTGACCGCTGGATTTGCGGCGGGCCACGAGTCTTTCAAAATCGTCATACCCCAGCAGGTCCGATGTCTGAGGATAGGCGTGAACAATGAACAGCTTGGCCTTGAAGGCTGCCGTCAGGCCGGCGGCATAGTCAGCAGCCAGATCGCTGTGGGCCGAACCGTCGACGGCGAGAAGAATTTTGCGAAACATAGGACGACCTCCTGTGGACGGTCAGCGCGTGCCATCGTCAATGGGTTTTAAGATAAAATGCGAATCGGAAAACATGATGTCAAAAGGGATCTTCCAATGAAAGGGCCCCTGCCGATCCAAACCCGATCGTACCGGTATTGGATAACGCCGCTTCGGTGCGCTGGGGTGCATCCCCAAAGAGGCTTCCATGACCCGTGAATGGCTGGCGATCGAGCTTCCCCGAACGGATTATGCCGAGGTCCAGGCGCTGCAGCAGCAGTGCGTGGCCGCCAAGTGCGAAAACCGTTTAGGCAATGATCTCATGTTTCTCCTGGAGCACCCGGCCGTGTTTACGCTGGGGCGCAACGGGGGCCGCGAAAATATGATGGTCTCCGATGCCTTCCTGGATTCGGTCGGTGTCCGTGTTGTGACATCCGAGCGGGGGGGCAACATCACCTACCACGGTCCCGGACAAATCGTGGGATATCCGGTGATCGATCTCCATCGCATCCGCATGGGTGTCGAAGACTATGTGAATGCTCTGGAAGAATTGATGATTGCCGTGGCGCGACAATGGGACATCCCCGCCCGTCGCGACCCCCGTAACAGGGGCATCTGGGTGGATGGTGCCAAGGCGGGCAGCATTGGTCTTTGCCTGCGCCATGGCATGGCTTTTCACGGCTTTGCCCTGAACGTCAACAATGATCTGACGCCGTTTCAATGGATCAACCCATGCGGCCTGGCCGATGTCCAGATGACCTCTCTGGCCCGTTTCGTGGGCGGGGAAATTCCACTGGAAGAGGTACGGGCCGCGCTTTGGCAGGCGGCGGCGGGCGTGTTTGACGTGACCCTGACCCCGTGTGATATCAGCGATCTGAAGCGCCGCTTGTCCGCAAAAGGCGCTTTTACCGAGGAGGTTTGAATGCCCCGCGCAACCCATCAAAACGCCCCTGTCCGCAAGCCCCCCTGGTTGAAACGGCGCCTGCCCGCGGGACCGCTTTACGGCAGCATTTGCCAGCGCTTGGGAGAGCAGGGGCTGCACACGGTCTGCCAGGAGGCCAAGTGCCCCAACCAGTGGGAGTGTTTTTCCAGAAAGACGGCCACCTTTCTCATCCTGGGTGCGCGTTGCACGCGCAACTGTGGTTTTTGTGCGGTCGCCCATGGTCCCTCGGGGCCCCCTGATCAGCAAGAGCCCCAGCGCGTGGCGCGAATGGCCCGCGACATGGGCTTGGCCTACGTGGTGGTCACCTCGGTGACCCGCGACGATTTGCCGGACGGCGGCGCCGGTATCTTTGCCGCCACGATTCGGGCCCTGCGGGATGCCATTTCCGGGGTTCGGGTGGAAGTTTTGATTCCGGATTTCCAGGGTCAACGGGAGGCTATCGAGACCGTGGTCAAGGCCGGCCCGGATGTTCTCAATCACAACCTGGAAACCATTCCCGCGCTTTACAAGGCGGTTCGGCCGGAGGCCGACTATCGACGTTCACTGAACTTGCTGCAGACCGTACGCGACCTGGCCCCTCACATGATGACCAAATCGGGTTTGATGTTGGGGCTGGGGGAGACCCCGAAGGGCGTGCGGCAGACCCTGGCTGATCTGCGCGCGGTGGATTGTCGGATGGTGACGCTCGGTCAGTATTTGCAACCCTCCCCGGATCATCTGCCGGTCGAACGGTATGTAACCCCGGAAGAATTTGACCGGTGGCGTGATGAGGCCTTGCAGATGGGGTTCCAGGAGGTGGCCAGCGGTCCGCTGGTGCGCAGCTCCTATCAAGCCCGGGAGCTTTATCAGGCGACGCAAGGTGACCAAAAAGGGAAGCATGCACAAGGTATGTGAGCGTATTGTCTGGCTTTGCCGCACCGCTGTTTTGTCGAGATGCAAACCCATATGACCACCTAGGCTGGTTCGGAGTGATATCCGAATCCATCAGGGCGGATCGAAAACCATGAGGGGTCCCACGATTGATGTCACCCCTCGCCCAAAGGTTTAGCACGAACATTTCACGAAAACCGTTATGCCCATGTGTCGGGATGAATTTGTTCCCTGGCCGAGCGGAAGGTTGTGGCCAATCTGTCCGGCAACCCCTTACGAGCGACGAAATTCAGAACCCCGCGGATACCATTTTCACACCCTGCGGGCAAGCCCGAGGCAGCCCTTTCCGGCGTTATCAGACGCTTGCGGTCGCATGTGTACCGCAGCACGCCGGAAGGCCTTGTCGATGAAGACCTCGAGCATGTTAAATATCCAGGTTAGTCGTCTGAAGAATCCGCCCGGCGTCGACCCTGGCGATCCTCTTTCTCCTTAAAATGGATCAGACACGACGAGCGATATTTGCAATACAACCCCGGATCCTGACAGGCCAACTGGTCGCCTTGTTGATGACGGTTGTATTTCATGCACAGGTAGCTGATATTTTCGTCTTCAGCCGTTTCTTTGCCAGCCCCCATGCCTTCATCTTTTTTTTCAACTGACGTCGCCATAGGACCCCGCGCATTACTGGATAACAAAGGGTGAGGTGGATGCGCCGCCGCCCAGCGCGTTTTGAATGGCGTTTTCCAGTTTGCCACGATTCACCAGGCCGGTCATCTGTTCAAAAATCTGGCCGTCCCGGAATACCAGTACCGTTGGCACGGAGCGAATACCGAATTTTCCGGGGAATTCGGGATTGTCATCAACATTGCATTTGCCGAAGGTCATTTGGCCGTCATAAACGGCAGCCAGGGCGTCGATCGTTGGGCCAATGGCCTTGCAGGGCCCGCACCACGGTGCCCAGAAGTCCACCAGGACCGGCTGGGTGGATTGGAGGACCGTGGTATCAAAATTGTGGTCGGTTATCTCGGTGATGTTCGCATCCATTCGTAGGGACCTTTCTTTGGGGAGGATCGTTTTTTTATCGGTTCTTGAATATGAGAGCAGCATTTCATTAAAACGTTACACGGAAACAGGCAATAATAACCGGGGCCGAGGGTCGCCTAAATCGCCAGTTTATTTTGCGCCCAATGTTTGGCAGACCATCTTGGCACCTGTTCTTCGGCCGTTTGGAGGCGCTGCGGACGGGGTCAGTGGGGCGGTTTGGATAACGATGCCGGGCCCTGTTCAAGAAAACAGTAAGCCCGCCGATAAGGAATTCAGGACCGGGATCGGAGGGGCATCCTTCAGCCCATCGGGTAAAAAATCCTCCGGCCCACCGCGAACATTTGATGGAAAAAATGGATGCCCACAATCCAGGTCAATATCGACCACCACAGCGGCCGGGTAGGGGCCTTTGGGCAAGGCCGGCATGCGTGCAGCGCTTCCGTTAGAGACCTTATCCGCGGGGTTTGCGGGCTCAAACGGGCACCCAGGCCCCGCCGTGAAAAGCGCATACCGTATCATGACCATTGCCGGCATCGGGATTGCGTTCGAGATCCTATCCGAAAATCAGCGCGCGGCAATGGTCAACCCCATTCAACAAACCGCTTTAGCGGCGGACAAAGCAAGTGGAGGACACGCATCACGCTCATGAAAGCGGCCTATATCAATCCCTTCATCAATGCGGTCCGCAATCTGTTTCAAACCATGCTGTCCCTGCCGCTCAAGGTCGGGCAGCCGGTATTGAAAAAAGACGCCAAGCCATCCTTTGATATCTGCGGTGTGATCGACATTTCCGGTGAGGTCAACGGACAGGTCGTGGTCAGCATGCCGGAACCTCTGGCCATCGTTCTGGCCTCCGAATTGTTGGGTGAGGCACGCGAAATGCTCGATGAAGACGGCATCGATGCCGTGGGCGAGATTGCCAATATGATATCCGGAAATGCCAAGACCGATTTCCCCGGCGGGACCAGCGCGATTTCGGTTCCCAGAGTCGTGGTCGGGAAAGACAAGCTGACCTATTCGGCGGCGGCGCCGATCATCAGTATCCCCTGCGAAACCGAAAAAGGCCCACTCCACATCGATGTGGGCTTGGCTTCCGCTGCCCGTTGAACAAAAAGGGACCGTGGATTTCATTACGGTGCTTGAAAAACGCCCCCGG
>JASFFM010000094.1:0-11869 GCA_050124295.1 Desulfobacterales bacterium
GATGACAATGTGAAAGGGGTCGCCATCATAGACCGTCGGCGCACCAAAGCGGTCTTTGACCCTTTCGAGCAGTGCTTCGTAAAAGGCGCGGTCGGATTTGAGGTATTTCAATTTGATCCTGACGATGCGGCCCGGCCGGGCACAGGTTCCATAAGTAATCAGTCCGCTTTTAAAACCGGACAGGGGCGCGATTTCCACCTCTTGCAGATATTCCTGGTACCGCAGCGGGAGCACGGAATCCATCTGGAGGCGGTTGTGAATCCCGGCGATGTCCTGGTCTAAAACGAAGCCCGCCACCGCTTGGGGTATGTCACCGGCATTCGCCGGCACGGCGGCCGGCAATAAGACAAGTACAATGATGAGCGTCAGAAATTTCATGACCCATCCTCTCCTGGGGATGTCAAAGAAGAATGATGCTTCCGGGGATTGCCTTTAATATGCCAATCGTCCCAGGGATTTCAAGATCAGCGTGAAGCCCATGGCAAACATGCCGGTCAGCCCCATACCACAGGAAAACCCGGCCAGCAGGACCGGCGCGTACTGGCGCCACATGGCGCCGTAGCGCTTGAGAAAAAAGAAACGTCCGAGAAGGGCACCGATGACTTCCAGAATGAGACCGTGGGGGGCACTTTGCCCCAATCCCCGCACGACGCCGTAAATCAGGAGAATCGGCAGACCAAATAAGGTCAGGACCATATAGGTAAGCAACCCGAAACCAAACCCGGACAGGAGCGAAGAAGCGCTGAGGGCCTGGAAAAAAAGGGAATTGCCCTCGATGGTGGAGGTTTGCATGAGCAAGGTATTGAGGGCCTGTAGATGCCACAGTTGCTGGGCGTATGGGTAACTGCTGGAGGGGATTGGCGCCAGACGCCAGATAAATTGGGAAAACAGCAGGCTGGCGGTCATCACCACGGGAAATACGACAATCTCGGCCTTGATGATGCCCCGAATACTCGTGCCGGTGAGCTCGATCTGTCTGAAATTGACCGTGGCCTCGCCATAGTTGTGGATGGGTATGGGGGCATACCAGATTTCAATCCCCTGGTAGCCGAAAAATTTCGCACCGGCGATAAAGCTGGCCTCCCGAATCAGCGGCAGACTGACGAACTGGCCGGCGATCCCCTCCATTCGGGCGGTAATATAAGAAACGACCGGTGTATAGATGAAGCCATAGCAGATAAAGAAGATCCAGGGAAAGGTGGGCACCAGCCATACGCACAGCCCCACATAGGCCAAGGTCGAAAAGACATAGATGCCGATGGAGATCCAAAAATTGAAATCGCCGCGGCCGGGGGGCGGATGGAACAGATCCTTCAGGGTTCCGCGGTTTCCGCCGGTTTCCTGTCGGAAAGACTTGATCACGTGCCAGATGCCGATGGCCGCAATGGCCAGTCCGAGTCCGATGCCGAAGCTCATGTAAAAATCGAAGTTATTGGCAAAGATGGTATCGACGGTTTCCATCCCCGGGTGCCAGCGGTGCAGGATGCCCTGCTTGAACAGGATCGGATTGGCGATGAAGGTAATGATCAGGCCTACCAGGCCGCCGATGACGGCCCAGAAAGGCAATACCATCCCGATGAAGACCAGGCCCAGGTCCAATTGAATACCGGTGGCAACCGCCGGCAGCACGTCTTCGGTATGACGGGTCAACTCGATCCACGGAATCGGTATCAGTCGAATGGGCTGGGTAAACAGCAGGTCGGAGACGGTGGGCAGCAAAACATAGACCCCCCCAAAAAGCAGCCCGATCATGCCGCCGATCGAAAATACACGCCATTTCCACCCCTTTTTGCGGTCTTCGGTGGATTCCGCCAGGGCCATGGTCCCCAAGGCGCCCACCGGGGCCATGGGGAAGGGCAGTTTTTCCACATCCGAGGTAATACGGTAGAGGGCGTAGCCCAGACCGAACTGATCGATGCGTTGAATGATCTGGGCGCCGACGAGCAGCAGGATGGGAATCATCCAGTCCCGATGTAAAAAAGTGCGCTCGACCAGGGATTCCGAATCGCTTCCCGGTGCAATCCAGGTGGGAATGAAATCGGTCAGACCGAGCATGCGCGCGGCATCGGACTGAACGAGATATTGATTCCAGAGCAGACCTTGAAACGGAGAGGCCAGGGCGGCGCCGGCCATGTAATAGAGCAGAAAGATTTCCTGCTGTTTGAGCTCTGTGTAGGAACGCTTGGCGATTTCGGCAAAGAGAATGATGGTGACCCATCGGGCGGCCGGCCCAATGCCGGTACCGATGACCAGTTGAAGATACATACTGCCCGGCATCATCAGAAAACCGATGAAAATGGCTCCCACGACGGTTTTCCAGTCGAAGCCCTCCTCAAAATGGGTGGGGGGCTTGAGCAGATCCCGATATTCTTGCAGTTCTTTATCTTCGTACATCGTTTGGCTTATCCGCAGCGCTTAGGAGGGCAGCACCTGGTAGCTGGCATCGGACAAGAGCCCCACCAGGGCCCAGATCCCGCCCATCAGAAAATCTCCGACAATCAGTCCGATAAAAAGATAGCGGACTTTTTTGAACAACACGACGCCACCATAGCGCATGCAAAGCGCATTGCACAGCCAGCCGACAAAGAAGCTGAACCAGAGGATGCGCATGCCTGAACTGTAACAGGTCAAATAGCCGATGGGATGCAACGGCCACCAGTAAAAGCGATGGTAGCCGGTGACCAGCAAGATCATGACGGCGGCCCCCACCAGTGCGAAGGTGCGCACCCACTGGCTTGTCTGTGACGGTGTTTCGATCAGGGTCACGATGTTTTCGTAGGTATGCATGGTCGTTCGGCTGGCCCAGTCCAGTCCGAGCTCACGGATGCCGAATTTGTAACACAACGCCAGCATGGCCGTGAAAGAAATGGCCACTCCGAGCAGCAGGGTGATGGAAATGGCTGTCATGAGCCGGCGCCGCTGTTTGATTTTTTCGGTGATTCGGCTGGCATGCACCAGGGAAGGCATCAGGGATTCCCGCAGATCGAGGAAAAGGGCCTTTTGCACGATGCCGGCGATAAAAATACCGGCGGCGCTGAATAGACCCGGACCGAAAAGGGTGATGACACCGTCGAGGGGTGCGGCGGTCAATGTAAAATAGGCCAGTCCGCCCTGGGTAATCACGCGGCTGGCCACGAGCATAATCATCAGGAAGGCGCCGACGACAATGCCCGCGCTCCACCAGCCGGCGCCCAGCAGGTGAAGCCAGATGACGATAATCAGGGTCCCGCCCAGAAAGCCCCAGGCCGCCAGGCGGGTGGAGAACCAGACGGCCGCGGACGTGTCCACGGATTTTAAGCCCAGCGCCTGGCGGGCAACATCCACCAGGTGGTAGCGTGCCAACCAAACGATGAAAAGGAAGAAGATGCCGTAGGCGCCGACCATCTGCATTTCTTCCGGGCGGCTGAGGGTCGGGCCGAAGGTGGTTCCCAGGGCCGCCGCGGGGATGTTGTAGCCCATGATGAACAGAAGACCATAGAGCAGACTTCCCAGCAGAAAAAAGATCCAGAAGGAAAACGATATCTGCCGTGTGGTCAGAAAGGCCAGCCCGATAAAGGCCGGGTAAATATAGATTTTGAGTTTGTAGAATCCGGAAAAGAGACCGAACTTGGGGAAATAGGCGCCGGCCAGAATGAGGGTGGGTACCTGAGGCACGCCCGGAAAATAGAAATTCAAACCGTTGAACAGGTGTAAGGTAATCGGTATCAGCAAACCCACCAGCATGAACCGGTTGATCAGAAAAGACCCTAAAACCCCCTGGGAATAGGCCTCTTCCATCAACAGGGGAACCCTCAATAGAGGGAAGTTCATGCGTTCATTGCGCAGCCATTGCTGGCTCAGAAGGTTGACCAGGCAAATCATCACAAAATAGCACAGGATTACAAAGCATCCCCAGGAGATCAGCGACGGCAGCCAGACGGCCCAGGGAATGGCCTGCAAGACCGCCACCCATCCCATGCGCCGTCCGCCCGGAAGGCCGTCATAAAGGGTCGCCACGGCATCCCGGCTGCGGGGAAACCAGTTGTCCGGCATCAGCGGGGTCAGGATTTCCGTCCAGCGGTTTTCCGGGGTGGCGAAATGGATCGGGGCGGTGAGATTGATAAAAAAAGTACGCACCAGTCCGGTATAGGCAATGCCTGAAACCAGAACCATCAGGATCCAGATGAAAAGCAGCTCTTTGCCGTTCAACCAAGGGGGGCGCTTGAAGAGACGTCCGCCGCCGGCCATGATCAGGGAAAGCCAGAAGAAGATAAAAAATGGCGCCAGGGGGAAATGGCCTCCACCCAGGGGGGTGGCCTGGCGAAAGGCGTTGTTGAAAGGGGTCAGAAGGCAGATGCCGGCTGCCAGAAGGAATCCTACGGCGACGGCGCGCGGTCGAAGGAGCGAGGGGCTTGTCGGCGGCATCGGGTTTTCCATCGGCATTCCGATTCAGCAGGTTCAGGTCTCTGGAGACGCAGGTGCGCTTCAGGCTGTCGGGGCGGCGGTCGTTTCCAGCACTTCTTCATAGTGGCGCAGCGTCCAGCCGTCCATGGATCGCCAGATGAGCAGCTGTTTCCGAAGATCGTTGACAAAGGCCTTGTTGATGCGGCCCCAGGCATTAACTTCGCCGGCCTGGCGTGTGAGACGGATGTGGATTTCGAGAAAGCCTGGATCGTCCTCCGCCGGGCAAAAGTGAATATCGACCCCTTGCATGATGCCGAAATCGAAGGGGGCCAGCCAGACACGCGACGACATCCGGAAAAAGGCCGGGGGATGATCCTGCGACGGTGCCGCCGAACGCTCGTCGGGACCGCTCAAATCAAAGTCAAACGCTATCTCACCCGTTGAAAAAAGTCCATGGGAAACGTCCTGGTGGCCATTGAAATGGCTCAACAGGAAGCCGCCTAAACTTTTTTGCTCATCCTGTTTGACCAGGAAAGGCAGCGTGATCTCGAGTTGGCTCTGTTGCGGATCGGGCATGCTCCAGGAACGATTGACATCCGGTATGGCGATGTTGGCCGCCACCCGCGACGGATAGATGACCGAGATCAGCACCACCAGAATCACCAGCACCATGGCGGCAACACCGGCCAGGGAAGAGTAGTTGACGGTGATGCCGGACCATAAAGCGGTGCCGGCAAACAGCTTGGCCGCCGCCTGGGCCACAAGATAGCCCATGACCACACTCAAGACCGCAAAGGCCATGGCTTCGGCGATAAACAGGAAGGCCACGTGAGAGGGGGCCAGCCCTACGGAGGTATAGATCCCGATTTCGCGCCGCCGTTCGTAGACGCTGCCGATCATGGTGTTCAACACAATGAAGATGGAAATCACGAGGGGGATAAAAATGTTCGGTACGCCGCTGTAGCTAATGGCGTCGCTGGAATGGTATAAAAACGTTCCCTCGGACTCGCCGCTGAACAGCTCCAAGCCGAAGCGGTCGGCCAAATTTCTTGCCGCGTCACGGGTATTGATGCCGGCAGGTGGAACGAGGGCCACCGCTTTCAGGCGACCGCCTATGGCCTGAAGGGCACGGTAGGGCATGAAGACGGTCAAATCGCCGGCCGTATGCTGGTAGCGGCTCTGAAAGGCCACCACATCATCTCCAGACTCAAGGGCTTCCATCTCGATTTCCGTCAATTCCGTGGATACCTCGCTGGGAAAGGTCACGGGGGTCAATGGCTCGCCATCTAGATCGGTGTGATCTTCCAGGCCCTTGCCGTCCAATACGCCGGCCACCCGGTAGCGGGTGCCCCACAGGTGTACCCAGGCCTGGTCGAGCTGACCAAGATCGATACCCAGATTGTTGGCCATGCGATCGGAGATGATGACGGCCGTATCGGTATCATTATCGAACCAGCGGCCGGCGACGAGCAGACGGTCTAAGCCGGTCAGCTGTCCCTCACGCGCGGAAAGCCCCACCAAGCCCTGGGCCTCAAAGGTTTGCCCGCCGTAAACCACGGGGATCCGGGTGGTGCGGGTCCGGTCATCGTTTTCGAGCCAGACGCGCGGCCCCACCGTTGCCTGGCGGAAGGTGTTGGTCAGGGTCCCCAGGGCTTCCGAAGGCAGATCCTGCCAGTTGGGCGTCTTCATCAGAAACCCCTGGTAAGGGGCGTCGGCCCGGAACATGATGCGGGCGTGCAGCCGGGAGGATTTGACGGAAGTAAAACTCATGATCGTAAATGTCAGAATAATCAGCGTGGTGCAGGTCAAGGCTGTTCTCAGGCGCCGCCGCCGGAGGTTGCTGACGCCCAGCAGGAAGGCGGCCACAAATGCCTTCCAGCGACTGATTTCTTCGGCACTCTTGCGCGTGGCCCGATCCTGCAGCAGGGCCATTTCCTCTTCGAAGCGGAAGAAAATGATCAGCGTGACGATAAGCGACAGGCCCATGATGAAAAAGGCCAGAATGACCACCGTGGGGCTGTAGGCCAGATCAAAGGCCGGATGAACATTGTAGATGATGGTGATTAGCAGCAACAGCACCAGGGTAAAGGCGATGATCCGTTTGTGGATGTCGCGGTAGCCGAAAAGCAGCCGTTCCGCACAGAAGGCGAAGGGAACAAACAGGGCAATATAAAACAATACCCCGAAGAGAACATCTTTCTGGGTTTGTTCAACCTGATTATAGACGCGGCTGGCCAGTGCCCAGGAGCGGGTCGCCGCTTCCATGAAACGATCGTAGGTTTTTGCGGCCAGGGCCTGTTGGGCCTGTAACAAGGCGCCGCGCCCTTCATCTTCGATGCGGCGCAAGCGCTCATTGTGGATGCCGTTTTGCTCGAGACTCTTCAGTCGGGGATCCAGCAGACGCCACATATCCTGGGCAACCCGATATTCCGTGTGATAGAGCCGGGGCCATTCATCGATGCGATACCCGACGCCCTCGGGGCGTCGCGGTGTGGCGCCCGTAAGGATCATCTTTTTGTTCAACACGGAATCGGATAGGGTCAATTTATAGCGGGCGTCCGGCTCAAGATAGATGGTATCGATGGTGGAGGCCCGGGTATCAATACGGCTCCACCAGTAGCGCAGGGGGGTCGATTCGAGGCGGCCGTCCAACAGCTTGATTTTGGTCATGTAGCGAAAACTGCGCGGCTCCAGCAGGCCGAAGAGGGTGCTTGGGCGACAAGCGAACATGATCAGATCGGTTTCCATCTCCTGGCGCTGCATCTTAACCCGGTAGGCGTTTTTGCCGGTTTGTTTCTTGTCGATGGCCCAAAGGGTCTGACCACTTTCAGGATCGAAACGGTAGCCTTCCAGAATAACTTTATCGTAAACGAGTTTTTTATCGGATAGGCCGCGTAGCTCGAAACGGCCCATGTGGTCGACCATGGCATGATAGAGGGCCGGCCCCTGGAAGGCCATGATCATGGTGCCCGGAGCAGATTGATCGGCAAAGAGCTCGCCCTGGCGGATAAATTTGGCCCGCCCCGTCAGCCGGGATAGGCCATCGCGTGGATATTCACCCGAATGCAGGGCCGGTTCGGCGGCCAGTTGCTGGATCAGCCCGGCGATCAGGCGGCTCTGTTGCCTGGCAAAGCGCCAGTCGATGCGGGCGGCTGTATCAGAGGGTGTCCCCCAGAAATCACGGACATCATGGGTGGTGGCCAGGGTGATGCCGTGCAGGCCGGCCAGCGCACTGACCTCACCGCCCATCTGCGGCCGGTCGGGGAGATAGCTTTGCCAGGTCTTCAGACGGCTGGGGCGCAGGCTGTCCTTAAACAGTGGCGGGAGATCGAGCCCCGATTCCACGGCGGCGGCGGTATTCCTCAGGACCTCTTCCAGGCGACTGTAGGGGGACACGCGGGCGCGGGCACGATGCGGGCGCAAGCTGTAGAGCCAGCCCTGGTTGAAGGCGCCCACGCCATCGCCGTGGCTGGAGAGGTGAAGCGAAATAACGATGGCGATCTCACTATGGTCGCGCACCACCCGACGGAAGGCCATGGCCTCCTTCAAAAGGGTCAATTGCTGGCGCGCGTCGCCGGCAACGGCTTTGTTGACGGCACGGGCCCGGGGAATCAAGCGTCTGAGCATTTCCGCTTCCGGTTCCGACAGACCGGTGAAATCCGATTTCCAGCTCAGTCCTCTCAGAAGCTGCCGCTGGAGCGCCAGCTCCCGGATCCTATCTTCTTCGGCGGCCTTGTCCGTCTGCAACCGCAATCGCATCAGCCTTCGGGACACCTGATCCGCCTCGGTCTTGATGGCATCGATGACCGCCGCGACCAGGTCTTGATCGGGGGTCTCGCCTTGCAAGGCGGCCAGGCCAAGCCCCTGGGAGATTTTTTGGGCGGCCTTGAGGTCATTGGACAGCGATTTACGCTTAAGAATAAATTCTTTGGAAGTGGCATGGAAATTCCACACGGCCTCGCGTATTCCGGCCATGCCCTGGGCATGTCCACCGGTGGCCAGCAGCAGCACCGAGCGCGCCGGGGGATGGGCCTTGAGGTCGCGGGCCAGCGCAAGCAGGGTGCCGATACCGGTGGCCTCATCGCCACCGGGGGCCAGGCCGGCCACATAGGCCGTGCTGTCGTAAAATGCCTCCACCACCATAAGTTGATCGCGGAGGTTTTCATCACGGCCGGGCACCAGGCAATAGATATTTTCGGCGAAGACATTTTGCCACGCGACCCGCG
The DNA here is from genome assembly GCA_050124295.1 of Desulfobacterales bacterium. Taxonomy (GTDB): domain Bacteria; phylum Desulfobacterota; class Desulfobacteria; order Desulfobacterales; family UBA5852; genus JABZFP01. The sequence goes on from JASFFM010000094.1 coordinate 8,610, forward strand.
AGGACAGCTGGGCTCTGGACAGGAGGGTTCCGGGTTCGAAATCGCCCTCGAGGGCCAAATAGGCTTTGAGGACATCATGGGGTGCCCAGAAGCGGGGAAAATCCACCGGGGTCAATTCGAATTTATCCTCAAACAAGGGGCGACGAACCGTCCCCCGATCGATGTAGATCAAGGCCCGAGCCCCCAAATTGGCCGCATTCAGCCAGTTTTTGCCGGAGGTCATTTCCATGAGAACAATGGCGTTGGCCACCGTAAGGCCATTGAAATCGGCAAGTTCGCCATCGCCCGCATAAATCAGAGGCCCCTCGACGCCCCCGGAGGGAAGCGTGCCCGGTGAGATGGCATTGGCCAACAGCGGTTGGATGGCCAGCGGCGGTGCCCCGGAATCGCGGCGCAGGGTGCTGCCGTGATGCTGGCGCACAGGGACCTCCAGGCGAAAGCGCCCTATGGTTTCATAGCCCAGCGCCCCAAAAACCTCCTGGATATAATTGGCCGCCTGGCGGGCGCCGTCGCTGCCCGTGCTGCGGTCTCCATAGGCGGAGAGCGCCTGGATGTCCTCCTTCAGGGGGAAGGCGGTCGCGGCCATGGCCGCGGGGCTGAAGAGCGCCCAGCCAAGCAGCAGGGCCAGAAAGGCGCCCCACCAAGCGCTTGCTGCCCGGCGATGATCAGCGGCCGTTGGCCCTTGGGGAGAGTTCCGCCGTGCACCGGCGGGGATCGGATGGTTGTTGGCGAAAATCATGGGTTTACGCCCCGGCGCGGGCGTCGATGCGGCCCACGGAAATGGTCAATTCATCCCGGCTTTCAATGCGGTCGATACGGCCGTCGCGAATCCATACCACCTGATCCGACACGTTCAGCATTTTGATGTCGTGGGTGGCGGATATGATGGTCACGCCGCGCTCATGACTCAGGTTTTGCAGCAGCGTGATAATTTCTTCACCCGTGGACAGATCGAGATTGCCCGTGGGCTCATCGGCCAGGATAATGGCCGGATCATTGGCCAGCGCACGGGCCACAGCCACCCGCTGCTGCTGGCCGCCGGATAGCTCGCTCGGTTTGTGTTGGAAGCGATCCGCCAGACCGACCAGCTCGAGCAGCTCCATGGCCTTTTCGATCGCGCGTTCGTTGCGCATGCCGGCAAAGGTCATCGGCAGGGTGACGTTTTCCAGGGCCGTCATGACCTGGATAATATTGAAGGTCTGAAAAATATACCCGATCTTACGACACCGCAGCCAGGCCAGTTCATAGGCATCGAGCTGGGAAATATCCACTTCGTCGATGAACACTTTGCCGGTGGAAGGCTTGTCAAGACCACCGATCATGTTAAACAGCGTACTCTTGCCGGAACCCGAAGGCCCCATGATGGAAACGTATTGACCGGTGGGGATTTCCAGATCGACCCCTTTTAAGGCATGAACGGCAATTTTGCCCAGTTGAAATGTTTTGGTGACATTGGCCACCCGAACGATATTTTTCATGCTGGTCATGGCGGTCCTTCCTGGCGCCGCCTGGTTCCAGCGGTGCCCGGTGGTTTTTCGATGTTCGGCCGTCACGAGAATCTTTCCGCCCCGATCGGCGTCAGTGTTCGGCACGCATGGCTTCCACGGGCTGCATGCGGGCGGCCACATAGGCCGGATAAATCACCCCCACCACGCTCAACAGGCATCCCACCCCTGTTGCCGCTGCAATCGAAAGCAAGATGTCGGTCGGGCTGGTTAGGCCCACGGACGGGGTACCGAAGCGAATCACGGTGCCGAGAAGTGCAAACACTGCGCCGGCTAAAGCGCCGATACCGGCGCCGGCCAACCCCTGCATCCCGGCTTCCAACAGAAACAGTCTCAGAATAAACCGATCCAGCGCTCCCAGGCATTTCATGGTGCCGATTTCGCGGAAACGCTCGGTGACGGCCATCAGCTGCGCATTGATGATGCCGACCACGCAAACCAGAAGGGAAAGCAGCACAATCCAGCGTTGTTTGGGACTGCTGTCGGCACGGGTGTCTTCGGGCTGCAAATCATAGCCCGAACGGATCAGGGCCTGCCTGTAGGTGGGGTCCCCGGTGGACAGGAGGCCATTGGCCAGATCGGTGCTGACAGAAACGAAACTCAAAAACGAAACGGCCAGAACCAGGCTTAGGGTCGTGATCAGGGAACGAAAAAACCTGACCCGGATGCTGTTGAAGGCGATCTCCAGTGATTTTCCCAGGGGCAAAACCACCTGCCGGTGGATGCGGGGTGTTTCCTGGGAGGGCGATGGGGAATTCTTGGTCGTGTTCATATGGGCCTGTCGGTCGCGATTCGCCGCGATGCGCAAACGATGCTCTGCCAATTGGGGTCGGATGCCACCGGTTACCGATTTTTGCTTTTGCGCCGTATCTTGCGCTGGTGATCTTCCCAGTCGGTTTTGACCTTGTGGGCCCGCACGCGGTTAAAGCGCACGGGCAGAAGCCGCACCTGGATACCGTGCTGCCGCAGTTGACCGCTGGTAAACATTTCGGCGGTGACCGGCGGTGCCTTAGGACTGGCGCGAAACCAGGCGGTAACGTAATCGTGCCAGTCGTCGAGTTTGTTCATATAAATAGTCATGTTCTCAGGGTTGCCAATGGCAAAGCGGTCGTTGCAGCCCTCGTACATGTGAAAATCGGGCACGTAGATATAGTTCAGATCGAGGTCGGCCGGATTGCTCAGGGGGCTTTCAAAAAGCAGGTCCGGACGGGTGCGCAGAACCATATCATAACGCACAGCATGCTTTTGGGCATAATCCCGGCGCATCCGGTCGCACATCTTCAAACCATGCAGCTGTTGCAGATAACGCTGGATACCGACTTTCAGCAAACAGTGGGTGCCGTTCACAAGGCCGCCCTCATCCAGGTGACGATCCGGGACCCGGGCCAGCCGGGTAGGGTTTAAGCGGGTCGCCAAATGGGCATCGCCATCATCCGGTACATACATGAAAAGGTCGTATTGGCCAAGCGGTTCGAGCAAATTCGCCTGGAGATGGCGGTGGGTCCGCTCGAGACCACGGCAGCGCCCGGAAAGGCAAACCGCCACACGCAAGGGATGGCGGCGTTTGCAGGCCGTCCGGGGCGCGATGGCCTCGAGGCGGCGGTGTTTTAGCAGGGGATGATCGGCGTGCCAATGTTTTTCGATCATTGCCAGGGCCTGCCCGTAAGAGCCCGCTTTTTTGCGCGGGCGGCCTGGTGCCGGCTGGGGCGTGTTGGGCTGGGCCGTGTTCAGCGCCGGGCGCAAGTCGGCTGGCAG
>JASFFM010000095.1:0-11799 GCA_050124295.1 Desulfobacterales bacterium
AATCCGATCGACCAGCTTCTGAATTTGGGTGGTTTTTTTTCCTTTGACCAGCCTCCCTCTGTATTGGCGAATCTTGTAGATCTCCTGTGAACGGAATGAATATTGGAGTTTGGCGTCTACCCCCGTATGGCCGCCTTTGATGGCCTTGATCTCGCTTTTGAAATTGTAGCGGGAAAAGAGGTTGTTCAAATTAAAGGTCCCGACGGTTATTTTCATGGGCATCACCTCCACACGGAAAGGGGTTTGGGGGGCATACCAAAGGCCGCCGCCCGACGCCAGCGACGCAAATGAGGCGGCATAATGCGCGAAGGCGCCGTCCGGATGGCGGAAAACAAGCTGCGCAAGTGATCGTTTTACAGTGTTTCCATCAATGCATCATGAATGCAAAACGTCACAGAGGTTCCCCGAGCGGTATCGGTCGGTTCGTTTGCAGGGTAGCCGTGGTTAAGGGCCTTCATCTGGACCTGAACGTTCCAAAGCATCGGCATTCAAAGAGGTTTACGGAGAGTGAGAGCTCAAGCAGGAGGAGAATGTTGGCCATCAGCCGCTGGCTCGCAGGGCGCTTGCGCACAGGATCATCGACCGCCAGCGCTATATCAGCATTCAAGGCACTCTTTTGCAAGTACTAAACACAGGCCGGTCCCATAGCCGGACCGCACCCTGTGACTCAGGCGGGCCCCACCACCGGGTTGACCAATTCACCGATGCCGTCGATACGACAGGTCACGACGTTGCCCGCGCGCAGTGTGATCGGGGGATCCCGGAAAATTCCAACCCCGGCCGGGGTACCCGTAGAAATAATGTCGCCTGGCAGGAGCGTGATGTCCTCGCTGATATAAGCCAGCAGGTGGGGAATGTCGAAGACCAGCTCCCCGGTGTTGCCGGTTTGCATCAAAGCACCGTCCACCCGCGTCGTCAGCGTAAGGTTGGTGATGTCATCGATTTCATCGGGCGTCACCAGCACAGGCCCCAAGGGCGCAAAACTGTCGAAGGATTTGCCGCGGAACCACTGTCCGTCGCCGAACTGGGCCTCACGCCCGGAAACGTCGTTCATGACCGTGTAGCCGGCAATATAGTCCCCGGCCCTGTTCTCGGGGATGCGCTTGCCCTCTCGGCCGATGATCACCGCCAGTTCCACCTCCCAATCCACCCGCCCGCAACTGCGGGGCAGAACGATCGGATCGGTAGGACCGTTCAGGGCGCTGGGGGCTTTAGCGAAAAGCAGCGGCTTTTCAGGCGCCTCGAAATTCCCCTCCCGGGCGTGCTCCCGGTAGTTCTTGCCCAGGCAGATCAGTTTGGAAGGCTTTGCCACGGGCGGCCCCAGACGCTCCTCCAGGGGGCGGCCGGCCTCGTTTAAGAGCGCAATTTTCTCCAGCCAGCCATCACGGAAAAACGATTCCCCGATGTCAGGCAAGTCCGGAAAATGGTGCCGCAGATCGACCACACGGCCACCTTTCATCAAACCGGGGCGTTCATCACCAGGATGGCCAAAACGGATCAGTTGCATGGGATCTACTCCTCGCTGCCCTGACGGCGCCCTTCCTGCAAACCGTCGATGTAGTTTTTGCGTGCGTACCAGTCAACCTGGCGGCAAAGTCCTCGGATGATGCTCACTTCTCGACCCCGCAGCTGGATGCGAGTGAAAAACCGGCGAATGTGGCTTAGCCAGTAATCCGGGTTTTCCGCGTTGATGTAGGAGATACGCATCAGGATATCCTTGAGCTGCATGTACATGCTGTCCAACTCGTGGCGGTTGGCCAAGCGGGGAACCGACGGTGTGGCGTCTTTGGCACCCGCCGTAAAGACTTCGTAGCAGACCACCATCACGGCCTGGGCCAGATTGAGCGAAGAAAAGTCCGCCGTGGGGATATTGACCAGGGTGTGGCACAAGCGCAGGTCCTCGTTGGTCAACCCACGATCTTCGGGGCCGAAGACCAAGGCGATCTGATTTCTCTGGGAAATCGCAATCATTCGTCGGGCCGCAGCCCTGGGGTTCAGGACCACTTGGCGTTGGCCGCCCAGACGGGCCGTTGTGCCCACCACATACTGGCAATCCTGCAAGGCATCCGCCAGGCAATCGAAGGTGGTCATGCCATCCACGACATCACTCGCGGCGTGGGTCGCCATCATACGGATACGATCTTCGCGGGGATTTTCCGGCTGAACGATGTCCAAGCGGGCGATTCCCATGTTGCGCACAGCCCGTGCAGCAGCCCCGATATTTTCCGGGTACCGGGGCCGGTGCAGGACGACCCGCACCTGCGTTCGGTCTATCGTGGCGGGCATTAAGCGACTATTTCGAAGCTGTTGAAGAAATAGCCTATCTCGAAGGACGCCGTGTCGGGGGCATCGGAGCCGTGAACCACGTTCTTTTCGATATCCGTAGCGAAATCAGCGCGAATGGTACCCGGCGCTGCTTCCTTGTAGTTGGTGGCGCCCATCAGCTCACGGTAGCGGGCGATGACGTCTTTTCCTTCCAGCACCATGACCAGGCAGGGCCCGGAGCACATGAACCCGGTCAGGCTGTCGAAGAAGGGACGCTCCTTGTGCACCGCATAAAAGCCTTCGGCCTGGGCCTGGGTCATGTGAACCATTTTCATGGCCACGATCTTAAGATTATTGGCCTCCAGCCGTTTGACAACCTCGCCGATAATTCCCCGGGCCACACCGTCCGGTTTAACAATCGATAATGTTCGCTCCATGGTCAATCGGCTCCTTTTCGTAAGATTAAGTGTTAACGGCGCTCTAAAAAGTTCGAGAGCGGGGCTCCGAGGCATCCATCCGATCGGTCATGCCGTCTGGTGAACCTTTTACAAACCCGTCCCAATGCTGGCGTTGGGCCTGCCGAGAAAATTTGCCGCTGCCATAGCAGAAGCCCGTGCGCAAGTCAACGCAGCCCCTAACGGATCGATTGACAGGGGGCGGGCGCTAGGGTTATTTTCCCACCATTCGGACAAACTGCCTGGGCCCATTCACCGGAGGAAGCATGCCGATTTACGAATTTTACTGCGAGCGGTGCCATACCATCTTCAATTTCTTTTCGCGCACGGTCAATACCCACAAAGTACCCCATTGCCCGAAATGCAAAAAGACCAAACTCTCGCGTCAGATTTCCGTCTTTGCCGTCACCGGACGGGCTAAAGAAGACGGCGACATGGAAGACCTTCCCCTGGACGAGAGCCGTATGGAAAAGGCCATGCAGATGCTCGCCGGCGAGGCGGAGAATATCAATGAAGACGACCCGCGCCAGGCGGCCCAGTTGATGCGCAAGCTATCCAGCATGACCGGACTGGAACTGGGCGATAGTATGCAGGAAGCCCTCAGTCGCATGGAGCAGGGAGAAGACCCCGAACAAATCGAGGCCGAGATGGGTGATCTGCTGGAGGGTGAAGACCCTTTCATTCTGAAAAATAAAAAAGGTCGCCTGGCAGACGCCCGGCGGCAAGCCCCCCTTCGCGATGAAACCCTCTACGATTTATAGACGGATATCCGGAAGGCCGTCGCCAAAGGAAGGCGCGACCCCCACCGGGGAACGGACTGGACATGCCCAACGAACGCCAGGATCGACATATGCGTAAAAACCAACTGGACCGCATCGAGATTCGGCAGGGGGATATCACCCGCATGAATGTTGATGTGATTGTCAATGCGGCCAATAGCCGGCTGCTGGGCGGCGGCGGTGTGGACGGCGCCATTCATCGGGCTGCCGGACCGGAGCTGCTGGCGGAATGTCGCGGCCTGGGGGGCTGCCCCACCGGAGAGGCCCGGATCACGAAAGGCTACCGGCTGTCCGCACGATATGTTATTCATACGGTGGGCCCGATTTACAGGGGTCGTCCCGAGGACGCCCGTCTGCTGCGGAACTGTTATGTCAACAGCCTGACGCTGGCGGTCGAACGACAATTGGCATCCGTGGCCTTTCCAGCCATAAGCTGCGGCGTCTACGGCTATCCCATGGTGAAGGCCGCTGAAATCGCCCTTGAGGCAACGCTGGATTTTCTGGCCATCCATGCGGGGATCAAGCAGGTGTTGTTCGTGTTGTTTGGCGACAGCGACCGCCAAATTTACGAAGGTATATTGCAACGCTTGGTTTGAAGGTGCTTTCGGCATCACTCACCAGCGCCTGTCAGAGACGAAATCGGCTGCCTTGGTTCAGCCGGTTGGCCGGATTTTTATTGACAAATCCGGGAAAATCATTAAGTTCACGGCAAATTTGATCGCTCCGGTTTACCATTACCGGGTTACGCGCCTGCATGAACCAAGGAGGAAATTACGCATGATTGAAGTCACCCCTTCAGCCACCGAGCAGGTCGCTGAATATTTTAAAGGCAAAGAGGTTTCCCCCATCCGCGTTTTTTTAAACTCTGGCGGCTGAGGCGGCCCATCTCTGGCACTGGCTCTGGATGAGCCAAAAGACACCGACCAGGAATTTGACATCGATGGTTTCAAATACATTGTCGACAAAGAATTTATCGAAAAAGTCCAACCTATTAAAGTCGATTTCGTCGATATCGGTTTCCGGCTGTCCTGCGCGGTAGATTTCAACGCCGGCGGCAGCGCATGCTCGGGATGCGGATCTGCCGGAACCTGCGGCTGATCACCGTTACAACCGCTTATTAGGGCAGCGCCGCTGGCGCTGCCTTTTTTTATGCTGTATTGACCCGGGATAAGCGAAGTGTTACCCATCGGTTGAAATCCTGGCATTTTTTATAAGATGGCAGCGATCCCCATGTACCGCTCCCATTGGGACAGCCAAGCCAGCGGCGTCGCTGTCCCCAGATGCGCAAGAGGAGAAAAGATGGCTGAGATTGAATACGCTCTGGACGCGTCCGTCGCCGTGGTCGCCCTTAACGACGGCGAAAACCGTTTCAACCCTGGTTTTATCAACAAATTTCTGAATGTTCTGGATGAGGTCGAGCAGCTTTCCGATGCCCGCACGCTGGTGGTGCACGCGACTCACGACAAAATTTTCAGCAACGGCATTGATCTGGAATGGCTGGTTCCCATCATTCAGCAGGGCGACATCTCAGCCGCCAAAGACTTCTTCTTCCTGCTCAACAAACTCCTGCTGCGCTTGGTGAGCTACCCCTTGGTGACGATTGCGGCGATTACCGGACACGCCTTCGCGGGGGGCGCCATCATGGCCTGCACCTTCGATTTTCGTCTGATGCGCTCCGACCGCGGATTCTTATGTCTGCCGGAAGTGGATTTGGGAATTCCCTTTTTACCCGGCATGAATGCCATTCTGGCCAAGGCCATTCCCCATTACAAATTGGAGGAAATGCAGTATACGGGGTGCCGCCTTACAGCCGAGGAATGCGTGACCCATCACATCGTCTACAAGGCCTGTCATATCTCGGAACTGCTCGAGGAGACCCTGACCTTTGCCCGGGGCCTCAACAAGCAAAGGGCCATCGTGCAGGAGATGAAACGGCGCCTCAATCGTCCCGTTATCCAGGCCATCGAAGTCGAGGATGGTCCCTATATCGAATCCGGTAAGTTTAATATCGGATAAGCCGACCACCTATCGCCGCGCTGCGCCTGAGGAGAACATCCATGGAATTTTTTGTCGCCATCGCCCTCCTGGCAGCCGCAGGAATCATTACATTCGTTGTGTTTAGGAAACCCAAAAAGAACAAGCCGCGCGCGGCGACCTTCAAATGCTCCCGTTGCGGTGAGAAGCACTGCCAGTGCGAGCAGCAGCCTTGAGCTGCCCGGCTTAGAGGCGGTAGCTGGGATCGCCGCTCACCGTCGCCAGATATTGCCTTCCACAAGGAAACGCTATGAACGATATCCAAATCAAGGAGCTGCTGCCGGACGAGCTAAGAGCCTATATGGCCCGGACCAGGGAAAAGCAGTACCTCCTGATCGATGTGCGCCAACCGCAGGAATATGCCATCGCCCACATCCCTGGGGCCACCCTCCTGCCGCTGATGGAACTGGAGGCACGCCTGTTCGATCTGCCTGCCGACCGATCGCTCGTATTCTACTGTCGCTCCGGTGCGCGGTCTGAAATTGCAGCCTCCTTGGCCGCCCAGGCAGAGCTCTCCGATCTGCCCATTTATCATTTGATTGGTGGCCTGATGGGCTGGGAAGGGCAAAGGCTGCCCCATTTTCCAAAGATCCAGGTATTCGACCACACCCGCGATCGGTCGGATATGTTGATCACGGCCATGGATCTCGAAAAAGGCGCCTACCGCTACTACCATGCACTTCTGGACCAGTTTGGGAGCCTGCCCATGGGCCCCGTCATCGAACAGCTGGCCAAGGCCGAAAAAGCTCACGCCCGTATGATCTACGCTCTCTGGAAAGCGACCCAAACCGACCCGCCGCCTTTCGGGGACGTCTTTGAAAGTTTGGCCGGCGAGATCCTGGAGGGTGGCGAGCCCTTAGATGAGGTGCTGGCAGGCCTCGAAGCGCTGCCCACCAAAGGGGGCCTCAACGTCCTGGAACTATCCTTGACCATCGAATACCGGGCCTACGATCTGTACCGCAACCTGGCCGAGCGCACCACGGATGGGCCGGCCCGGGACAGCCTGCTTGCCATTGCCCAGGCGGAGAAAACCCATATGCGGCGTTTGAGCCAGGCCATTGCCGAAAGCTTTCAGGCTGCGACCTGAATTCTCATGACCCAAGGGTGTGCCCATTGATGAGGTGCGGCCATGACCCAATCCACCCATCCTGGCCAGATCGTTCTGGATTACCACGAGCGAACCAAACATCACCGGCATCGCTTTGCCCGCGCGGCGGGCTATATGGACTGGAACAATCAACCGACACCCTTCCGCAGCTATCAAGCGACCCCAAAATTGCCGCTGCCACTGGCCGCCATCGACCCGCCCCTGGATTATGCCGCCCTGTATGAACCGGCCAAGGCTGCCCCGACACCCTTCTCGGCGGTTTCGACAGCGACATTTCTAGAGTTGTCTTTGGGCCTGTCCGCCTGGAAGGCCTTGCCGGGTCAGCGCTGGTCTCTGCGCATCAACCCCTCCAGCGGCAATCTGCACCCCACCGAAGCCCACCTGATCACGACCGGTAATACGGGCCTGCCCGACGGGATCTACCACTATGATCCCTTGGCCCACGCCTTGGAGCAACGCGCCCTGCTGCCCCCTGATCGAACCCGCCCCCTGGCGTCATCCCTACCGCCCCCGAACCTGCTGCTGGCGTTGAGCAGTATCCACTGGCGCGAAGCATGGAAATACGGCGAACGGGCCTTTCGTTACTGCCAGCACGACATCGGTCACGCTCTGGCGGCATTGAGCCTGGCGGCTCGTCTGCTGGGCTGGCGTTTGGTTCGTCTGGAAACGGCCGATGGCGACATCGCCACCGCCTTGGGCTTTGACCGCACCCCCTGGCCAGCCCAGGAGCGTGAAGATCCGGCCCTGATCGCAGCCATTCTGCCAACTTCTGCGAGGCCAATACCGAGGATTTTTTCGAAGGAAACGGCCGCGGCGCTGGGCGCCGCCGCCTTTATCGGCCGACCCAGCCAGCTGAGCCCCCAGCACCGGGCCTGGGATATCATCCCGCAGGTGGCCGCGGCCTGCCGCCAGCCCCGCGCGCTTGCGCCGGTATCGCTCGTGGAAGAAACCCCGTCAGCGCCCCGGGCGGTGCCGGCCAGGGGCAAGGCCGCAGCCATCATTCGTCAACGACGCAGTGCCCAGGCCTTCGATCCCGAGGGCATCATCGCACGGGAAACCTTTCTTGGTATCCTGGACCGAACACGGCCGAGGGACCAATGCGCCCCCTTTGATGCCGCCATCGGCCCGGTGCGTATCAGTCTGGTGCTCTTTGTGCATCGGGTCCGCGATATCCCCTCCGGATGCTACGCCTTCGTCCGCCACCCGGATCATCTCGAAAACCTCCGGGCGGCAACATCCGAAACATTTGCCTGGAACCCCATCTTTCCCGACGGGTCCCTCTACCTCCTCGCAGCCGGCGATTATCGGGCGGCCGCCACGGACCTTGCCTGCCGACAGGAAATCGCAGGTGAAAGTGCGTTTTCCCTGGGAATGCTGGCCCGCTTCGAGCCTGAAATCCAGGACCGGCCCTGGGTATATCGCCACTTATTTTGGGAGGCCGGCATGATCGGGCAGGTTCTCTATCTGGAGGCCGAGGCCCGGGGCCTGCGGGGTACCGGGGTCGGCTGCTATTTCGACGATCCGGTCCATGAAGCGATTGGATTGAGAAGCCGGGCCTGGCAGAGCATCTATCACTTTACGGTTGGATTTCCGGTGGATGATTCCCGCATTCAGACCCTGCCGCCCTATTATCACCTCGATCCCGAGCGCAGGCGCGGTCCATAGCCCGGGTGCAGGAACCCAAGGAGCAGCGCATTGCCGGTCGGTGCAGGCCCGCGGCCGGTTTAATCCCCCCGCTGGGCCCCAACCCATACCATTGCAGCGCAACCTCCCTGGGCCTCTTTCTTCGGGATTTGCGCACCCCTTGGTGAACCTTTTGACCTCCACCCCAATGGGGCCCTCGTTATCGTATGGCCTTCACCATTCATTTCGGCCATAGCGGCACAAGACACTTTTTAGGGGCTAGTTGCCTGTTCGTCTTGTGCTAAAGGCCTAAAACCGCTATGCCCCTTAGGCTGAAGATCAGATAACGATCATCCGACAAGGCGGTGATCTTTCTGCCGCCTGGAAATACGAGTGCCATGAAACCAAACCCACCCTCCGCGGAAGCCATCGAGACCCATCTCCAGGGCCATGATCTGGCTGCCCTGCGCAACGTTCTGCGCATCTGGTTCCACAGCCACCAGCGTCGACTCCCCTGGCGCGAAACATGCGATCCCTATCGCATATGGCTCTCGGAGGTGATGCTCCAGCAGACCCAGGTCAAAACCGTCATTCCGTATTACGAACGTTTTCTGGCGGCATTTCCCGATGTGGCCTGCCTGGCCGCAGCCGATCCCCAAGCGGTGCTTAAGCTCTGGGAAGGTTTGGGGTATTACCGTCGCGCCCACCATCTGATGGCGGCGGCGAGACAAATCGTGCACGCATGGGATGGACGGCTGCCGGACAAGCGCGATGCCTTTCGCAGCCTGCCGGGCGTGGGCGACTATATTGCCAACGCCGTTATGAGCATCGCCTTTCATCAGCCCTGGGCGGTGGTGGACGGCAATGTCAAACGGGTCCTGGCGCGCGTCTTCCGCCTCGACGATCCAGTAAACCGCCCCGCCACGCATCAGCGCTTTCAGAACATCGCCGATCGTCTCCTGGATACAGCCGATCCCTCAGCCCACAACCAGGCCCTCATGGAATTGGGCGCCTTGGTCTGCACCCCTCGCCAGCCCACCTGCGACGCCTGTCCCCTGGCGACGCACTGCCGGGCCTGGCAGGAAAAGGTGGTTGAGCGCTACCCGGTGCGTGACCGTAAAGCGGCGGTCCCCCAACATGCCATGGTGGCCGGGGTTGTCACCAAAAAAGGACGCCTACTGATGGTTCAGCGTCCCCAGGAGGGCTTGCTGGGCGGTTTGTGGGAATTTCCCGGGGGACGCCGCCGGGGGGCGGAAACCGCGTCAACGGCCTGCCGGCGAATCCTTCGGGAACAAACCGGGCTGATTGTGACCGTCGGTGAGCCCATCGCTCGGGTGCCGCACGCCTACACCCATTTCAAGATAACCCTGGCGGTGTTTGCCTGCCGCTGGGAATCAGGCCGGGTAGGGTTGAACGGCCCAACCGCTTTTCGCTGGGTACGCCACGCTGATTTACAGACCTTTCCCCTGCCGGGGGCCATAAAAAAAGTGCTCCCTTACCTAGCTGGTTCACGCTGAAAGGCGATAGAAGGCGGCCCACCTCCGCTGTTGGACCGCCTTCGGTTGGCAACTCCCACCCAAATATGATATGGAGCCTGCGCCGCGCCGCGTGCCGGCCGCGATCGCGATCACAAAGGAAGTGAATATGAGCACCAATTCCCGATACGACGTCATTATCGTCGGGGGCGGACCCGCTGGTCTTTTTGCCGCCTATTACCTCGCGGAGCATTCCGACCTGGATATTCTGCTGTTGGAAAAAGGCAAGATGCCCCACCAACGGCATTGCCCCATCGGCGCCACCCAGCAATGCATCAAATGCCAGCCCTGCAATATCCTGAACGGTATCGGCGGAGCCGGTCTGTTTTCCGACGGCAAACTCAACTACATCCCCAAACTGGGCAAAACTGACCTGACCCAGTTCTTAAACCGCCTGCAGGCCGAGAACCTGATCGATGAAACCGAACAGATCTTCAATCGCTTCGGCATGGATGGGCCCACCTTTCCTACCAATATGGCGGAAGCACGGCGGCTGCGCAAAGAAGCCAAAAAGCTCGGCATCGACCTTCTGATCATTAAACAGAAACATCTCGGCAGTGACTGCCTACCCGAACATATCACGGCCATGGCCGATCATATCGCCCGGCGGGTCGATATTCGCACCGGAGAAGCGGTCGAGGACGTCCTGGTGGAAAGTGGGGCCGTGAGCGGTGTGCGCACCGCCCGCCAGGAATACGCCAGTGCTCGGGTCATCCTGGCGCCGGGCCGGGTCGGAGCCAACTGGGTCGGCCAGCTCGCCCAGGGTCTGGGTATCGACGTATCCCAGCGAGGCATCGAGGTGGGCGTGCGGGTAGAGGTTCATAATGATATCATGAAGGATCTCTGCGATGTAATCTACGACCCCACCTTCTTTATTCAGACCCAGAAATACGACGATCAAACCCGCACCTTCTGCACCAACATGGGGGGCTATGTGGCCTTGGAGAACTACCAGGATTTCGTGTGCGTCAACGGGCACGCCTACCAGAATAAAAAATCCGAAAACTGTAATTTCGCCTTTCTCTCCAAAGTGGTGCTCACGGAACCGGTCACGGACAACCAAGCCTACGGCGAATCCATTGGCAAGCTGGCCTCCATTATCGGGGGCGGCAAACCCATTTTGCAACGATTCGGTGACCTGAAACGTGGCCGGCGAAGCACCTGGAACCGGATCCGCAAGGGCTACATCGCTCCCACCTTAGAGAACGTGGTCTGCGGCGACATTGCCATGGCGCTTCCAGACAGGATCCTCAGCAACCTCATCGAGGGACTCGAAAAGCTCAATCCGATGATCCCCGGGGTATCCAACGACGAAACCCTTCTGTATGCCCCGGAAATCAAATTTTTCGCCACCCAGGTCGACTGCGACCATAATCTGCAGACCCCCATACGGGGTATGTATGTCGCCGGTGACGGTCCAGGGGTCGCCGGTAACATCGTTTCCGCCAGCGCCACGGGGCTGATTCCAGCCAAGGCCATTTTGGGTAAAAACGGAGAAACCGCGGCGGGCTGATATCGACCTGTCATCGATGGAGAGGGACGCATGGATCTGGTACTCGTCACCGGTGCGGCGGCCGGACTGGTCATGGGGAGTTTCGGTTATGTTCTGGCGCGCTTTTGGGCGCTGCCCGTGCTAAGCTACCGGCGACTCAAGCGACGCCTCGCTCATATACTGGCCACAATAGCGTCGGAGCGTGTCATCGCCAGCGAGGCCCGTGATGCACTGCGGCGATCGGCGATGGAATTGCAACATATGGCGGATGATGCCCTGCCGCAGTGGTACGCGTTGGCCCTGCACAAGAAAGGGGAGCAGCCGGGGGAAGCCGTCCGCCATCTCCAGGCTTTGATCAATTGCCAATCGCCGGACGCCATTGAGCACAGAATTGCGTCCGTGCAGGCCAGTTTAGGACTTTCGTTGCCGGCCCGGCCGCCAGAGAATTAAACGTTGACCACCGTGCTGTCAAAATTATGTCACTTGCCTGCCAAAAAATGTCACCTGC
>JASFFM010000096.1:0-11634 GCA_050124295.1 Desulfobacterales bacterium
CTGGATACGCCTCTGGCCGAAGCGGGCATCGTCGGCATGTCCATCGGCATGGCCCTCTACGGGCTGCGCCCAGTGTGTGAAATGCAATTTTCCGGTTTTTCCTACCAGGCCTTTCATCAGATCGAAGGCCATGCCGCCCGCATGCGCTGGCGCACCCAGGGCCGGCTGTCCGTGCCCATGGTCCTGCGCGCCCCTTATGGCGGTGGGGTGCGCGCCTTGGAGCACCACTCCGAAAGCCGCGAGGCCTATTACGCTCATACACCGGGGCTAAAAATGGTGATTCCCTCCGGGCCCCGCAACGCGCGCGCGCTTCTGGTGGCCGCCATCCGGGACCCAGATCCGGTGATCTTCTTTGAACCCAAAGCCGTCTACCGGGCGTATCGCGAAGAAGTGCCGGAGGCGGATGAAATTCTGCCCCTCGGGCAATCCCAGGTGGTCCGGGATGGCCGTGACCTGACCATCGTAACCTATGGTGCCATGGTCCGGCCGGTCATGTCGGCGGCTGAAGAATTGAGCCGCCGGGACGGGGTTGAGGCCGAGGTGGTCGATCTGCTGACCGTTGCGCCGCTGGATGACACGCTTTTCACCGCATCGGCACGCAAAACCGGACATGTCATGATCGTGCACGAGGCCCCACGCAGCTTCGGACCGGGGGCGGAAATCTTATCCCGGCTGGTGGAGAAATCCTTTTTCTATCTCGAAGCGCCCATTGTCCGGGTGACCGGCTATGACATCGTGACCCCACTCTTTAGCCGGGAGCAGCACTATCTTCCCCATCCAGGCCGGATCGTGGCGACCGCACGCCGCCTGCTCAAGCATAATTAGGAGAATTGCCCATGGCGTATGAATTCAAGTTGCCTGATCTCGGCGAGGGCATCCACGAAGGGGAAATCGTGGAAGTATTCGTCAAGCCCGGTGACACGGTGGCCGAAGGCGACCCCCTGCTCGAAGTGGAGACCGACAAGGCCGTCACCGAAATTCCTTCGCCGCACACCGGCGCGGTGGTCGAAGTGCGGGTATCGGCCGGCGACACGGTTCACGTGGGGGACGTGTTGGTCGTTTTCCAGAGCGGGGCGCCGAAGCAGAAGGTGGCTTCCAGTGATTCGTCTGTGGCAAAAAGCTCGGCCGCGGTATCGGCGCCGCCCGCACCCGGGGCATCGGTTGCCCCTGCTTCGCCCCCATCGATCACCTCCGCCCCCAAGGACGGTCGTCGCCCGCCGGTGCCGGCATCACCGGCCACACGCCGCCTGGCACGGGAACTGGGGGTCGATCTGCATGCGGTGTCGGGGAGTGGTCCCCAGGGGTTGGTGACGGCGGAGGATGTGCGCCGGCAGGCCCAAAGCGTCCCGGCCGAACCCGTTAGCGATAGTTCCATGATGGCGCTCGGTAGCCGGGCCCCGGCCGCGGTGCCCGAATTGCCGGATTTCTCTGCATGGGGGCCGGTGGAGACAATGCCCCTGCGCTCGGTGCGCAAGGCCACGGCCCGGCAGATGGCACTGGCCTGGTCCCAGATTCCGCATGTCGCCAACCAGGGGGAGGCGGATGTCACCGCCCTGGATGCTTTGCGCAAACGCCACGCCGCCCGGGTGGCCCAAGAGGGGGGCCGACTGACCCTGACGGTATTCGCGGCCAAAGCGGTTGTGGCGGCGCTCAAGCGTTTCCCGCGATTCAACGCCAGCATCGACATGGCCGGGGAGCAGATGATCTACAAGTACTTCTATCATGTCGGTATCGCCGTGGACTCCCCCCGGGGCCTGATCGTACCGGTGCTGCGCGACGTGGACCGCAAAAGCATTCATGAACTGGCCGTCGATTTCCAGGGATTGGTGGAGCGGGCCCGGAAGGGTATAACGGACCTTGCCGAACTTCAGGGCGGCACGTTTACCATCACCAACGCCGGCGCGGTGGGGGGCGGTCATTTCACGCCCATAATCAATTTTCCCCAGGTGGCCATTCTGGGCCTGGGGCGCGCGCGTCTCAAAGCGGTGGTGCGCTCCCACGGGGATGGCGAGCCGGAAATCGTGCCGCGCCTGATGATGCCGCTGGTGTTGAGTTTTGATCACCGGATCGCCGACGGCGCGGACGCCATCCGGATGATGCAGACCGTGGTGGCCACCCTCGAAGACCCGGAAACGATGGTTCTCAATTTTTAACAGAGGATCGGTGCGCGCAGGCCGTGGAGAAGACCAATTTCACCGGGCTGAACATGGTCCGTAGCGCTATCGTTGGCCGCGCTTGTTTTCGTTCTGGCCCACCCCAAGGGCGGTTGGAGAGGAGATCCCATCATGGTTATGGGTGAATTCACACAGGAGACCGATCTGCTGGTGATCGGGGGTGGCCCAGGGGGATACGCGGCCGCCTTCCGCGCGGCCGATCTGGGCCTGGATGTGATGATGGTGGATGTTGCCGCGCGTCCGGGGGGCGTTTGCCTCTACCGGGGCTGCATTCCTTCCAAGACCTACCTGCATCTGGCCGAGTTGATCAACGACGCCCGTGCGGCCGACGCCATGGGGCTGCACTTTGAAACCCCGGGGATCGATCTGGCGGCTGTGCGGGCCTGGAAAGACCGGGTGGTGGACCAGCTCGCCCAGGGCCTGGCGACCCTGACCGAGAAACGTGGTGTTCAGTATTTGCGGGGACGGGCCGTGTTCGAGGATGAGCGGCACGTGCGCGTCAAAGGCCACGACGCCCTGCGGGTCAAATTCAAAAATGCCATCATCGCCGCCGGCTCCCACGCCACCGCTTTTCCCGGCACGGATTTCGGCCAGGGCGGCCGCATCATGAGTTCTACGGGCGCGCTGAATTTGACCGACATTCCGCCCAAGCTGCTCATCGTGGGCGGAGGCTACGTGGGCCTCGAGCTGGGGATGGTTTATGCGGCCCTGGGCAGCCGAATCAGCCTGGTTGAGATGGGCGATCGCCTGCTGCCCGGTGTGGACGCCGATCTGGTGGCGCCCCTCAAACAACGTTTGCAGGGCGAATTCGAAACCCTTTTGTTCAACGCCCGGGTAACCGCCTTCGATGTCGGCGGGGATAACGTCACGGTGCAGGTCGAAGGGCCTGAAGGCTCGCAATCGTTGGCGGCAAACCGGGTTCTGGTGGCCATCGGCCGGCTTCCCAACACGGAGGACCTAAACCTGGCCGCGGCCGGGGTATCGCTGGACGAGGGTGGTTTCATCGTCGTGGATGATCGCCAGCGCACATCGACAGCGCATATCTTTGCCATCGGCGATATCGTCGGCGGCGCGATGCTGGCCCACAAGGCCATGTTCGAGGGCAAGGTGGCCGCCGAGGTGGTTGCCGGCCACCCGTCGGCCTTTGATGTGCGGGCCATCCCGGCTGTCGTCTACACCGACCCCCAGATTGCCTGGGCCGGGATCACCGAGGAAGCGGCGCGGCGGCAGAACCTGGCCGTGCAGGTGGAGAAATTCCCCTGGAAGTTTTCCGGTCGTGCCCTGACCACGGGCACACCGATCGGTCTGACCAAAATGATCATTGAAGCCGACAGCCGCCGTGTGATCGGGGTCGGCATCACCGGCCGCGGTGCCGAAAGCCTGATTGCCGAGGGCGTGCTGGCGATCGAAATGGGCGCCCTGGCGGAAGATGTGGCCCTCAGCATGCACGCCCACCCGACCCTCTCGGAAACCAAAGGCGAAACGGCCGAAATTTTTCTCGGCGCGGCCACCCATATCCTGCCCCGAAAATAACCGCAGAGATCCCCCAAAATAGGAACCGTGGCCGTTCAGCAATCATCCCGGTGGTTTTCCGCTCACCCTTGCGCAGGGCTTCCTTGGCAGGCTTTTTGAGAATATGCTCTATCCGTCCGCCGCGCCGGTACGACGCCTCTGACGTTTCGAGAATCATTGAAGATCGCAGCTTTTCGAAGCCGCGCATCTTGACACCTCACAAGCGGTTCTGTATAGACTTTTAACCACGTAATTACGAATCATTCTTACCTGCCAAAACGTTGCCACCAACATGATACACACAGATCTAGGCATGCTCGACCCAACCCATCAACCGTTTGTTTCGACCTGCTGAGGGCTCGCACTGATTATGGACCGTCGCACCTTCCTTAAAATCGCCGGTATGGGCAGCATGGCATTTGCCGCCGGTTGTTCTCCCGACCCGGATCGCAAACTTTTCAGCCTGGTCCATGCGCCCGATGACATGGTCACCGGCCAACCCCAATGGTATGCCACCACCTGCCGTGAATGCCCGGCCGGGTGTGGCATCCTTGCCAAAAACCGAGAAGGGCGGGTCATCAAGCTGGAGGGTAACCCAACCCACCCCGTTAACCAGGGCGCCCTTTGCATGCGCGGACAAGCTGCTTTGCAGGGCCTCTACGACCCTGACCGCATCACGTCGCCGCAGGTGAAAAAAGACGGGACCTGGCAAGCGATCACCAACGAAGCCGCCCTGGATCTGGTGCGCCGCAAAACCGCCGCGGCGGCCCGTAAAGGGGCCGATCGGGTCCAATTCTGGACGGATGTGATGGGGGCGTCGCTCTACGACCTGGCCACCGAAACCATGGTCAGCTGGAATGCATCGGCTCCGACGGTTTACGAACCCTTCGGCTACGATGCCCTCAAAGCCGCCAACGAAGTGGTTTTCGGCATCGACGGCCTGTTTGCCTATCGTATGGAAGATGCCGATGTCCTTGTTTCCTTCGGCGCCGATTTCCTGGAAACCTGGTTGTCCCCCGTATCTTATGCGCGCCAGTTTAAAAGCATGCACCGCATCCACAAAGGGCGCAAGGGCCTGTTCTTTCATGTCGGCCCCTTCCAGTCGCTGACCGGGGCCAATGCCGATGCCTGGCTCCCCTGCCGGCCTGATACCGAAACCATCATCGCCCTGGGCCTGATCCAAATTGCGCTGGACGTGGGCCGGGCCGAACACCTGCCGTTCGAGTTGAAAGACGCCCTGGAAAAGATCGTGACCCGCTACCCCAAGGCAACCATCCTGGAACAATCCGGTGTGCCCGGAGCACTTTTCGACCGCCTGGCCGTCCGTCTGTTCCAGGCCCAGAAACCGCTCGTTCTGGGCACCGGCGCCGGTGCCCATGGGGCCAACGGATACGCCACCAACCTGGCCGTCAATTTGCTCAACACCATTTTGAATCCGGAGCTGCCGCTGCTGGCCTTCGGTCAGCGCTACCGGGTGGAGACCGCCGCCCGGCGAACCGCCATCCTACAGGCGCTCGAGCGGCTCGGGGGCGGTCAGACAGACGTTTTGCTGATCCACAATACCAACCCGGCCCATGCCCTGCCGCCGGATGCCGGCATTGTCGCCGCCCTGGAGGATCCATCCGTATATGTGATCAGTTTTTCGGGCGTCATGGATGAAACCACGGCCCTGGCCGATCTGGTGCTGCCGGTACGCCTGCCGCTGGAATCCTGGGATGCCTACGAGGGTGTCAGCGGTGCCATCGGGCTTCAGCAACCCGTACTCGGGAGGCTCAACGATGCGCCCGCCCTGGGGGATGTGCTGATGGCCGCGGCCGCTATGAACCGACCGGCGGCCGATAGTTACAAAACATACCTGCCCGGCACCCTCGGCCATCCGGGGGGTATCCGTCAGGTGGCCGACTGGGTTGCCGCGCTGCAGAACGGAGGGGTTTTCAGCACACCCCCGGAGACAGCCCCTCTCCGAGCGCCGGCCCAGATCGACCCTGCCGCGGTCACCCGGGCCTTTGATAATCTCGCGGAGCGCCCCAAAGATCCGGTTCTAATTGCGGCCCCTTCGATCCGCTATTTCGACGGCCGCGGCACCAACAAGTCGTGGCTCAGTGAAATCCCCGATTCCCTGACCCAGGTCACCTGGCAGTCCCCCTTGATCATGCACCCCGAAACCGCCGCCGATCTGGGCACGGCCCAAGGCCGACTGCTGACCCTCAAAAACGGGGACGCCCGCCTGGAAGCGCCGGTCTATACCTGGGCGGGGGTCGCCCCCGGGGTGATGATGATGGCCGCCGGCATGGGGCATACGGCCTACGGTCGCTTCGCCAGCAACCAGGGCGCCAATCCCTTTGCGCTCCTTCCGCTGGATAGCGCCCCGCGTGACGGTGAATCCTTTAATAGCCTGGTCGCGCCAACGGTGGAAGACACCGGGCGATCCGTTCCTCTGGCCAATGTCGACGGCAGCCGCAGCCAGCACGACCGCAAGATCGCGTTGAGCGTTCCCTTCGAAGACCTTCGCAAGGGGCTGAAGCCGACCAAGCCCGGCCTGACCATGTGGGATTTCCCGCTGACCCTGCCGATGCCGGAGGGGTACGACCACAAACGGGATATTTATCCACCCTTTGAGCACGAGGGCTATCGCTGGGCCATGGTCGTGGACCTGGATCGATGCATCGGCTGCAATGCCTGCGCGGCCGCCTGCTATGCCGAAAACAACGTCGGCGTGGTCGGCCGGGAGCGTATCCTGGAAGGCCGCGAGATGGCCTGGCTTCAGGTTCAGCGCTACCTGGACGACGACAGCGGGACCCGCGTGAGCTTTCTGCCGATGATGTGCCAGCAGTGCAACAACGCTCCCTGCGAAGCGGTCTGCCCGGTTTACGCCCCGCACCACAACAAAGAGGGCATCAACAACCAGATTTACAACCGCTGTATCGGCACCCGGTTCTGCTCCCAGAACTGCCCCTACAAGGTGCGCCGTTTCAACTGGTATTCCTGGCAGTGGCCCAAGCCGCTGGATATGCAGTTGAACCCGGACGTGACCGTGCGGGCCAAGGGTGTCATGGAGAAGTGTAACTTTTGCATCCAGCGCATCAAAGCGGCGCACAACGTGGCCAAGAACGAGAAGCGGGCCATCCGTGATGGAGAGGTCGTGACCGCCTGCATGCAGACCTGCCCCACCGGTGCCATCAGCTTTGGGAGCCTGATGGATCCCGCCAGCCGGGTGCGGCGCCTGGCGGACGATCCGCGTGCCTATCAGGTGATGGGGTACCTCAACACCAAACCGGCCGTGATCTATCTTAAAAAAGTGGTCCAGGAGGTTTGACGCGCATGTCCGAACTGACCTTCAACCAGGTCGACCAGACCGTTCTCAACAGCCTGAAACCCCCCGGCAAGAGTTACTGGGCCCTGATCGCCCTGTTGTTTACCGGGGTCCTCATGGGGGCCTCCTGCTGGGCTTACCAGATATTTGTCGGCGTTGGTGTGGCCGGCATGAACAACCCCGTGGCCTGGGGCACTTACCTGATCAATTTCGTCTTCTGGGTGGGGATTGCCCACAGCGGCACCCTGATTTCGGCCATCCTGCATCTTTTCCGGGCCGGCTGGCGCAACCCCATCGCCCGGGCGGCCGAAACCATGACCGTTTTCGCGGTCTGCACGGCCGGATTGTTTCCCTTCATCCACCTGGGCCGCGCCTGGATGGTCTACTACATGCTGCCCTTCCCCAACCAGCGTAATCTCTGGCCCAATTTCCAGTCGCCGCTCATGTTCGACGTTGTGGCCATTAGCACCTATCTAACCGTCAGCTCGCTTTTCTGGTACACGGGCATGCTGCCCGACCTGGCCATTGTGCGCGACAACGCCACCGGGTTCCGCAAAAAGATCTTCACCGTGCTGTCCATGGGTTGGACCGGCCGCTTCGAGCAGTGGCGCCATTACACCCGCGGCTATCTCTTCTTCGCCGCCCTGGC
Organism: Desulfobacterales bacterium; assembly: GCA_050124295.1. Lineage (GTDB taxonomy): Bacteria > Desulfobacterota > Desulfobacteria > Desulfobacterales > UBA5852 > JABZFP01. The sequence goes on from JASFFM010000096.1 coordinate 7,649, forward strand.
GACCCCGCTGGTCATATCGGTGCACAGCGTGGTGTCCTGGGATTTTGCCCTGGGGGTCGTTCCCGGCTGGCACACCACGATCTTCGCGCCCTATTTCGTGGCCGGCGCGATCCACTCCGGCCTGGCCATGGTGATCACGCTGATGATTCCGCTGCGCCGGATCTTCGGCTATCAACAGATTATCACCGACCACGTACTCGAAGCCGTGGCCAAGACCATCGTCTTCACCGGGCTGATCGTGGGCTTTGCCTACGCCACCGAGTTCTTCATCGCCTGGTACAGCCAAAATCCCCTGGAGCAGTATATCTTTGCCTGGCGGCCCACCGGCGACTACGCCGTGGGGTTCTGGATCATGGCCGTCTGCAACACCATCATCCCGCTGCTCTTTCTGTTCAAGAAGGTGCGCACCAACATAGCGGCCCTTTTTGTGATTTCGCTCCTGGTCAACGTGGGCATGTGGTACGAGCGCTTCGTGATCATCATCACCAGTGTGGCCCGGGATTTCATTCCGCATAACTGGGGCCTGTTTGCCCCGTCCCTGGTCGAATATGGCATCATGATCGGCAGCTTCAGCCTCTTTTTCCTTCTCTTCTGCCTCTTCGTTAAACACATGCCCGCCGTCTCCATGACGGAGGTCAAGGAAATGCTGGAATAGGGAGAAATCATGCCGGCTGAAAAACGATTGATGGGACTTTTCAAGGATCCGGATCAGGTTCTCGAGGCGCTCAAGGCGTTCAAGGCCTCGCCCTGGTCGGTCCTCCGGGTGCACGGCCCGATCCCCAACCATAAAATCACCGACGCGCTCAACCTGCCCAAGAGCAAGGTGGGCTATTTCACGCTCGCTGGCGGCATTATCGGTTTTTTCACCGGGTTTTTTTTCGCCGCTTTCACTGCCGATCAGTGGGAACTGATTGTCAGCGGCAAGCCGGTTGTGGCCCTGGTACCGTTTTTTATCGTGGGCTTCGAATTCACGATCCTCTTTTCGGTCATCGGCAATGTGATTGGACTGATCAACGTCGGTGGACTGCCGGATTGGCAGGGGCTGGCCGAATACGACCCGCGCGTTTCCGGAGAGCATTACGGTATAACGGTGGCCTGTGAGCCTGAGGGTGAAGCCGAACTTCGGCAGTTTTTTCAGGACCGCGGTGCTGAGGTGACAACGCTGCCGGTGTCGGCACAACCCGCCTGACGGCGGCCGTCATCGCTACGCATCTATACGAAAGGCAGTTAACGGCATATGAAGACGTCGCCCATCAGGAAAGTATTTCTGGCGCTGGTGATTGTCGGTATCGTCACCTTTTTTATCGAGTTGCTGGCACGCCACCCGGAAAGGGCCTGGCAGGCCTACCTGATCAATTTCCTGGTCTGGTCGGCCATCGCCCAGGGGGCATTGCTGTTTTCCACCATCATGCACACCACCAAGGCCAAATGGAGTGGTCCGCTCTCCAACCTGGCGGAGGCCTTCACGGCCTTCTTCCCGTTTTCCATCGTGCTTTTCGTCCTGCTCTTTCTGGGGCGCGAACATATCTTTCCCTGGATGCATCTCGACCTGCACGGCAAGGAGGTCTGGTTGAACGTGCCCTTCCTCTTCTCCCGGGACCTGGTCGGGCTGCTGGTGCTCTACGCCCTGGGATTTGCATACACTTACCAGGCCCTGCGGCTGAAGCTGACCACGGAAACCGGAGAAGGCGGGCGCCTGCGTGCCTTTCTGGTGCGCCGCTGGCAGGCCCGTCCGGGCAATATCGAGCGCACCAGTCGCCGCAAGGACGTGCTCAGTATCCTCTACATGCTGGCTTTCGCTTTGGTGCTGTCCCTGATCGGCTTCGATCTGGTCATGTCGGCCGATTACCACTGGTATTCGACCCTCTTTGGGGCCTACTCCTTTGCCAAGGCGATTTACATGGGGCTGGGGGGGCTGATCATCCTGGCGGCGGTGCTGCAGATCCGGCCCGGCAACGGCTTCGATATCCCGGTCAGCAACTTCCACGATATCGGTAAACTCTTCTTCGCCTTCTGCCTGGTCTGGGCCGACTTTTTCTACGCCCAGCTGGTGGTGATCTGGTACGGCAACATCTCCGAGGAGACCACCTACATCATCGAACGGGTCATGACGGCCCCCTGGAACGTTCTGGCCTGGCTGGTCTTTATCGTCTGTTTCATTGTGCCTTTCATGGTTCTGCTCAACCGTAAAGTCAAAACCCTGCCGCGGTTCATGATGATCTTCTGCGGCGTCATCATCGCCGGCATGTGGCTGGAGCACCTCCTGCTGCTGGGCCCGGCGCTCAATCACCATGCGACGTCCATCCCCTTCGGTGTGACGGACGTGCTGATCACGATCGGATTCTTCGGCCTTATGGCGTTTGCGGTTTCCGGCTATCTGAAACAGTTCCCCGAGCTTGTTCGGGTCAATGCGGAAAAGGCAACATGATGGACCCTATTTCCCCTTTGCTCAACCTCTGGCAGTGGATCCGGCGCAATATGAAACCGCTGGTGATCATCACCTTCAGCGGGATCACGGTGATCCTGTTCTTGTGGCTTTTCTATATGCCACCGGCCGCCATGATCGGGCCGGAGCAGCCAATTCCTTTCAGCCACCGGTTGCACTCCGGGGTCAAGATGATCCAGTGCCGCTATTGTCATCCCTATGTGGAACGGTCGAACCACCCCGGGCTCCCGCCGGTGGAGAAATGCCTGCACTGTCACAATTACATCATTGCCAATCACTGGTGGATTCAAAAAGAGCACGAATACTACAACACCGGGACGCCGACACCCTGGGTCAAAGCCAACTTCCTGGCCGAGCATGTGCTTTTCAACCACCAGCGCCACATCCGCTACGGTCTGGAGTGCCAAGAATGCCATGGCCAAATGGAAACCATGGACCGGGTCAAGGGCAAGCATTTTTATATGGGCTTCTGCATCAACTGCCACGAGGAGAAAAAGGTCAACCTGGGGTGCTGGCTGGCCTGCCACAGCTGATCGGAGCGCGCACCTCCGGCGAACACTGTACCTGAAAGGAACGCAAAACCCATGGCTGCCACAGCCGATACGATTTTTGATCAACACCTGACGGCGAGAGCCTTTTGCCTGACATCGGCGTTCTGGTTCGCTTTTGCCACCTCGATTGGCATGGTGGCGGCCGGCTATCTGATCGCCCCGGATTTCATGGCCAATATTTCCTTTCTGCAGTTCGGCCGCATCCGGCCCATCCACGTCAATCTGGTGCTCTTCGGTTTCGTCACGCCGGGACTGCTGGCGGCGGCTCACTACTATGTGCCCCGACTCCTGCGAACCGATCTGTTCAGCCAGAAACTGGGACTGATGTCTGTGATCCTCTGGAACGTCGCCGTCGTCTCTGCCGTGGCCAGTCTATCGACAGGACATTCACAAGGACGGGAATACGCCGAACTGATCTGGCCGGTGGACATGCTGGTGATCGTCAGTTTCGCCTTCGTGATTCTGAATCTGCTGATGACGGTGGCCCGGCGCAAGGAACCTGTGCTGTATGTTTCGGTCTGGTATGCCTGCGCAGCGGTCATCTTGACGGCCTTGACCTTCTCTCTAGGCAACGTGATCTGGCGCCCCGATACCGGAGCCCTGCTGGGGATTCCGGATGCGATCCTGCTTTGGTTTTACGGTCATAATGTTTTCGGCCTTTTGCTGACCCCGCTCACCCTGGGTCTGGCCTATTACGTCATTCCGATCGTGACCCGCAACCCGCTTTACAGCCACACCCTCTCCCTGATCGGTTTCTGGTCCCTGCTGGTGGTCTACACCCATATCGGCACCCACCACCTGCTGCAGGTGCCGGTACCCACCTGGCTCAAGGTCGTGGCCATCGTGGACAGCGTGGCCATGGTGATCCCGGTCATGGTGTTCCTGATCAACATCTGGTACACGGCACGGGGCAAGTTGGGGGAGATCCACGCCGACATCGCCGGTAAATTCATCTTTACAGGCACCATCTTCTACTTTTTCGTCAGCAT
>JASFFM010000097.1:0-11511 GCA_050124295.1 Desulfobacterales bacterium
GTCGGTATTAAACCGCTTGCCCGTATCCTGCACCCGCACGGCCTTGTAGCGCTCGCGCAGTTGCTGGACCTCATCCAGGGCAGCCTGCATATCAGCGTCGTTGCGGTAGATGCCCACCTTTTCCATCATCACGGTCTGCATCTCGTCCGAAATGTGACCGCCGTGATGTTGGGAGGTGCCCTCGGTCAGTCGGGCCATCCAGGCGCGGGCCGGCTCGGCGGCCGAGGCGTCCAACCGGGGCGCGTCGACCTGCTTGACATAGTCGCCGATATGCTGGCCGGCGCGCCGGCCGAAGACCACCAGGTCGAGCAAGCTGTTGGTTCCCAGGCGATTGGCCCCGTGCACCGAGACGCAGGCACATTCGCCGGCGGCGTAGAGGCCTTCCACGATGGTGTCTTGGCCGTCGCGCACCACCCGACCGTGGACATCGGTGGGGATGCCCCCCATGGCGTAGTGGGCCGTGGGCAGAACCGGAATGGGGACGTCGGCCGGGTCGATGCCCAGATAGGTCTGGCAGAAGCTGGTAATGTCCGGCAGTTTGGCCAGCAGGGTTTCTTTGCCCAGGTGGGTGGCATCCAGGTGCAGGTAGTCGTCGATCTTGCGGTCGCCGCGGATGCCCTGCCCGGCGCGTATCTCGGTAAGCATGGAGCGGGCCACGATATCCCGGGGGGCCAGATCGAGAAGGGTGGGGGAGTAGCGCTCCATGAAACGCTCACCGTCGCGGTTGCGCAGAATGCCGCCCTCGCCGCGCACCGCCTCGGTGATCAGGATGCCCAGCCCCATGATGCCTGTGGGATGGAACTGGAAAAATTCCATGTCTTCCAGGGGGATCCCGGCCCGGGCGCAGACCGCCGGTCCATCGCCTGTGTTGGCGTAGGCGTTGGAGGTGACCTTGAACATGCGGCCGAACCCCCCGGTGGCAAAGAGCACGGCCTTGGCCGCGAAGACGTGCAGCTCTCCGGTGGCCAGCTCCACCGCCACCACACCCTGGCAGGTATTGCCGCTCATCAGCAGATCCACGACTTGATACTCGTCGTAGAAGGCCACGTTGTTCTTGATGCACTGCTGGTAGAGGGTTTGCAGAATCATGTGACCGGTGCGATCGGCAGCGTAGCAGGCCCGCTTGACCGGCGCTTCACCGAAATTGCGCGTGTGACCGCCGAAACGGCGTTGATCGATGCGGCCTTCCGGGGTGCGGTTAAAGGGCAGGCCGCGGTTTTCCAGATCGTAGATGGCCTGGACGGCCTCCTCGGCCAAAATGTTGGCGGGCTGCTGATCCACGAGATAATCACCGCCCTTGACCGTATCGAAGGCGTGCCACTCCGGTTTGTCTTCTTCGGTGTTGCCCAGGGCCGCGCTGATGCCCCCCTGGGCGGCGCCCGTGTGGCTGCGAATGGGGTAGAGTTTGGACACGACGGCTGTGCGGGACCGCTGGCTGGCCTCCAGGGCGGCGTAGAGGCCGGATCCGCCGGAGCCAACGATAACGGTATCGAACTGATGAATCACAGGGCACCTCCTTCCATGGTCAGGGCCAAGGTAATCGATGGTAGCGCGTCAAAGCCTTAAAGCGCAACGGTATGCGGCAGGCAAGGCGATGGTCAAGCTTAATCGAGACCGCCGGGCGGGACACAGGACCACTGCGCACCGGGTTTGTTTTTTATGGCAGGTCTTTGGGTCACGGACAAGATAATAATGCCTGACCAGTTTTAAAGTCGGCCGGGGTGGAAAGGCGCCGCACGCTGCAGGGCAAGATGTCGAAAGCGCTTCGCCGGCCGCAAGAACGGGCCGGGCGAAGTTGACATGATGGCTTTAATCCTTACAAATCCGTAGTATTATAACCAATCTTCAACCCTATAGCTGGGATGCCATTGACGGCACGGCAGTCATGCCCACAACGTCTCCAACCAAACATTTTATGGCTTTTTTCCTGGGCGGCCTCATTCTGGCGAGCTGCCAGACCCATTCGGTCGATCGTTCGCCGGCGCCCATATCCACGGCGGGTGCCGCCTTCAGCATGACGTCGCCGGCGCAGGAAATGTCGGACAGCGTCTGGTGGGCGGAATTCGGAGATGCCAAGCTGGATGACCTGATCCGCCGGTCGCTGGAGCGCAACTTCGATGTGCTCCAGGCCATGGCCCGACTGAAACAGGCCATGGCTTTGACCCGGCAGGCGGAGGCCTTGCGACTTCCCCTGGTGGACCTGGAAGCCAGCGGCCAGAAGGACTGGATCGATGGGGATGGGAAGGAGCGCATCCTGCGTGCCGGGGGCGCACTCAGCTGGGAGATTGATGTCTTCAACCGCCTGGGTTCGCTTGCCCTCGCGCGTCGCAGCGAGCAGACCGCCCGCCTGGAGGATATCGAGGCCGTCCGACTCAGTTTGTCGGCGGAGGTGGCCGAGACCTATTTCGATGCCGTATCCCAGCGCCGTCAGCTGGATCTTCTCCAAGAACAGATCGCCATCGATCGGGATCTGCTGGAATTGACGGAATTGCGTTTCAACGGGGGATTGACCGCCAACGTCGATGTGCTGCAGCAAAGCAGCCAGCTTGCCGAAACGGAAAGTCTGGTGCCGCCCACCCAGGCGGCTTTGCGGATTTCCGAAAACCGCCTGGATGTGTTGATCGGCCAGGCACCGGACGCGCTGGATCGGGTGGATAGCGAAGACCGCTTTGCGGCGATCGGCGATTGGCCTTTTCTGGGCGTGCCTTCCGACCTGCTGCTCCAAAGACCCGATCTGCGGGCTTTGCAAAACGAACTCGTGGCTGCGGATGCCGAGATCGGACGCGCCATCGCCGAGCGTCTGCCGCGAATCACCCTGGAAGGGGCCTACGACTACGAAGACGGACCGATCATTCGCGGGCCGGCAGGTTTTCTCCTGGGCACCTTGGTACAACCGCTGCTTGACTGGGGAGCCCGCAAGGCTGAAGTCGAACGCAACCGGGCGCTGTATGTCGAACGGTTGGCCGTTTTCTCGCAAGCCTACCTGGAAGCCATCGAGGACGTCGAAAACGCGCTCTATCAAGAACGCCGGCAGCGTCAGTTTCTCGTCCGCCTGGAGCGGCGGCGGCAGTTGCTTGCGCAAACGGTCGACCAAACGCGGGATCGGTACACCGGAGGGCTTACGGATTTTTTGCCCGTCTTGAACGCCATCCAGGAACTCCAGCGCGTCGAGCGCATCATCGTAAGGCAGCAAAGAGAACTGCTGGTCTTTCGCATTCAACTTCACAGAGCCCTGGGAGGAAAACTTGAATCATCCTGAGCCCGGGAAAAAAGCCGCCTGCCGCCTGTCGTCAACGCTTCTGATAACCTTGTTTCTCGTGGCCTTTGGCGCTATCTCGGCCGCCGCACAGCCGGCGGTACCCGTGATCGTGAAGGAAGTCCAGCGCGAACGCTTCGTCGATCGTGTGGAGGCCCTGGGCACCCTGCGGGCCAATGAAACCGTCGATTTGTCGGCGAATGTGTCCGAAACCGTGACCGCCTTGCATTTCGAGAGCGGCCAGCGGGTGGAAGCGGGCGCTATTCTGGCCGAGATGACGAATTCGGAAGAACACGCCCAGCTCGAGGCGGCGCTTTCGACCTCCGCCGAGGCCAAAAGACAGTACGACCGCGTGCGGCCGCTGGCCCAGCGGGGAGCGGCCGCCCAGGCGCTGCTCGATCAGCGGCGGCGAGAGTACGAGACCGCCCAGGCACGTCTCCGGGCCATCGAATCCAGGCTGCAGGACCGCCTGATCATCGCGCCTTTTGCCGGTGTGGTCGGCTTGCGCAATATCAGTGTGGGGACTTATATCGAGCCGGGGGACATCATCACGACCCTGGATGACGACAGTGTCATGAAACTTGATTTCACCCTGCCGGCCATTTATCTGGAGACGCTCCGTCCCGGACTGCGCATCGAGGCCTGGTCTCCCGTTTTTGCCGAACGCCGCTTTGAAGGTACGGTCGCCAGCATCGACAGCCGCATCGACGTGACCACCCGCTCGATTGCGGCCCGCGCCCTTTTACCCAATCCGGAGCGCTTGCTAAAGCCGGGCCTGCTGATGGGGGTTGAGCTGCTCAAAAATCCGCGCCAGGTGTTGGTGGTTCCCGAGGAAGCCGTGATTCCGACCGGGCGCGCCAACCATGTGCTGGTGGTGGATCCGTCCGCCGAAACGCCGGTGGCCCAGCGCCGCGAGGTAACCATCGGTGGTCGCCGGCCCGGGGAGGTCGAAATTAAGGACGGTCTTGCGGAGGGCGAATTCGTGGTGATCCACGGCACGCTGCGTGCGCGGCCGGGACAACCGGTCACGGTTACGATAGCGGCCACGGGCGAAGAGCCCCTCGAAGCGCTTTTGCCCCCAGAGCGAGAGGGCGCGGACTGATGCTTTTATCCGATACATCGGTGAAACGCCCCGTGTTCGCCTCCGTGATCTCGCTTATGCTGATCGTTTTTGGCCTGGTGGCTTTCGAGCGTCTACCGCTGCGGGAATATCCGGACATTGACCCGCCCGTGGTTTCCATCGAGACCATCTACCCGGGTGCCTCCGCCTATATCGTGGAAACACAGATCACCGAGCTGATCGAAGAGCGCATCGCGGGGGTCGAAGGCATCGCCTTTATTGCATCGAGCAGCGAAGACGGCCGCTCGGCGGTGACGGTGGAATTCGAAACCGAAAGGGATGTGGACGGGGCGGCGAACGATATCCGCGACAGGGTCGCGGCCATTCTGGACGACCTGCCGGAGGAGGCTGATTCGCCGGAAATTCAGAAGGTGGATTCCAACGACGACGTGATCATGTGGCTGAATCTGGTGAGCGATCGCCTCACGGTGCCGGAACTGACCGATTACGCCGATCGCTACCTGGTGGATTACTTCAGCGTCCTTGATGGGGTGGCCCGCGTGCGCATCGGTGGCGGTCAGAGCTTCGCCATGCGCATCTGGATGGATCGGCAGGCCATGGCTGCCCGGCAAATCACCGTGGAGGATATCGAAAACGCCCTCCGGACCGAAAACCTGGAACTGCCCGCCGGCAGCATCGAATCCCACGAGCGGCAGTTTACGGTGCGCGTCCAGCGGTCCTTTCGTACGGCACAGGATTTCCAGCAGCTGGTCCTGAGGCGCGGGAGCGACGGCTATCTGTTGCGCCTGAAAGATGTTGCCCGGGTCGAGCGTGGCACCGAGGAAGACCGCACTTTTTTCCGGGGCAACGGCGAGGCCATGGTGGGCATCGGCATCATCAAACAGTCCACCGCCAACACGATCGATGTGGCGCGCGCCGCCAAGGCGGAAAGCCTTCGCCTGGCACCGATCCTGCCCGAGGGGATGGCCATCAAGCAAAGCTACGACACCTCGGTCTTCGTGGAAGGTGCCATTCGTCAAGTCTATAAAACGCTGGCCATCGCCATCGCTCTGGTGGTGCTGGTGATTTACCTCTTTTTGGGCAGTGTCCGGGCCACGCTTGTGCCGGCCGTGACGGTTCCGGTCTCGATCGTGGCCAGTTTCATCGTTTTGTATGGGCTTGATTTTTCGGTCAATCTGCTGACGCTCCTGGCGCTGGTGCTGGCCATCGGCCTGGTGGTGGATGATGCGATCGTCGTTCTGGAAAATATCCACCGACGCATGGCCGAAAAGGGCGAAACGCCTTTGGTGGCCGCTTACAATGGCACCCGCCAGGTGGGTTTCGCGGTCATCGCGACCTCCCTGGTGTTGATTGCGGTATTCGTTCCGATTGCATTTCTGAAGGGGGATGTGGGGCGCCTGTTCGCCGAATTTGCCCTCACGATGGCGGCGGCGGTCGCTTTTTCCAGCATCGTGGCCCTCAGTCTGTCGCCCATGCTGGCATCCAAGATCCTGAAATCAAAACCGGCCGGACCTTCGACAGGCGTTGTCCTGCTGACGGAGCGCTTCTTCCGTGGGATCCGCAACCGCTACCGACGCCTGCTGAAAAATGCCATGAGACGCCCCATCGTCATCCTGGGGATCTTTGCCCTGCTGGTCGGCACCACGGCCCTGCTTATCCGATACATTCCCACCGAGTATGCGCCCCAGGAAGACCGGGGCGCGTTCTTCGTGATCGTCAACGGGCCCGAGGGGGCCTCTTTCGCCTATATGCAGGAGTATATGGATGAAATCGAACGCCGTCTCATGCCGCTGGTGACCCGTGGTGAGGCTACCCGCCTGCTGGTGCGGGCTCCCCGCACGTTTTCCAATTTTGAAAACTTCAATTCCGGCATCGTGATCTTTGTCCTGAACGACTGGGGCCAGCGACGATCGGCCTGGGTCATCATGGATGATGTGCGTGCCCGTCTGGCCAGTCTTCCCGGGGTGCGGGCCTTTCCGGTCATGCGGCAGGGCTTCGGTGCCTCGATACAGAAACCGTTGCAGTTCGTCATCGGCGGTGGAACCTATGAAGCATTGGCCCAGTGGCGGGACATCCTGCTGGAGCGCATCGAGTCCGATAATCCGGGTCTGATCGGGGTCGACTGGGATTACAAGGAGACCAAACCCCAGCTGCAGGTCAATATCAACTATGATCGTGCCGCCGAACTGGGCGTGACCATTGCCGCGATTGGCCGGACCCTGGAGACCATGCTGGGATCGCGCCGGGTAACGACCTATATCGACGAGGGCGAGGAGTATGACGTGGTTGTGGAAGGCGAGCGGGACAATCAGCGTACGCCGACCGATCTACAGCACATCTATGTGCGTTCATCGCGCGGTGACGATTTGATACCACTGTCGAACCTCGTGTCCCTGGAGGAGTTCGCGGATTCCCGCACCCTGAACCGCTACAATCGGGTTCGCGCCATAACCCTGAAGGCCAACCTGGACGACGGGCTGGCCCTGGGCGAAGCCCTGGCCTATATGGACGGCCTCGTCAAAGCGCATCTTCCGGGAAATGTGATCGTCGACTACCGGGGGCAATCCAAGGACTACCGATCCTCGTCCCAGTCCATCGTCTTCATCTTCCTGCTGGGTATCGTGGTGGTCTTCCTCGTCTTGGCGGCCCAGTTCGAAAGCTATATCAATCCGCTGGTGATCATGCTGACGGTACCGCTGGCCATCGCGGGCGGACTGCTGGGACTCTATCTTACGGGAAACACCTTGAACATCTACAGCCAGATCGGCCTGATCATGACGGTCGGTCTGGCCGCCAAAAACGGTATCCTGATCGTCGAGTTTGCCAACCAACTCCGGGAGCGGCGGATATCCTTCTACCGTGCCGTTTTAAAGGCCGCCGAAGTCCGGCTGCGACCGATCGTCATGACCGGCATCACGACAGCCGCCGGTGCCATCCCGCTGATCCTGTCTTCGGGAGCCGGTGCGGAAACCCGTATGGTGATTGGAACGGTCGTGCTCTCCGGTGTTCTTGCGGCCACTGTGTTTAGCTTGTTCATTGTGCCGGTGGCCTACAGCATGCTCTCCCGTCGAAGCCGTATTCCCGGCCAGGTCAGCCGGCGCCTGAAACGGGAACAGGCCGAAGCTGAGGCCGGGGTGGTGAATTAAGTCCTGTCCTGGGCTGCTGGCCACAGGTGGGAAGCAAGCCCTCCCGGCAAAGGGAATGACGACCCTTCTGGGCGGCGTCCTTTTTAGGCGGCCGCCGTGGGCGGCCCTTGGCGAGGGGCATGAACGATAGGGATGGTCGGCCTTGTCGAACGACAGTCTTTGAAGGGCACCGTCGCCGCCGCTCAGATGGGCTCACCCAGGTTGGTTCCGGCCGGCCGCAGGAATTGGCGCCGGTCCTGGGACTCGATCACAATGTCCAGAACCTGATCCCCTTGGAGAACCCGCAGGGGAACTTTCGTGCCGGCCGCACCCAGGGCCCAGAGTTTGCGGTAAAAATCGGCCAGACCGCTGACCGTTTCACCATCGACGGAGAGAATGACATCGCCGGGCCTGAGGCCGGCCGATGCCGCCGGTCCGCCCTCGGATACCCGGATGATGAAGATCCGACCCTGGGCCTCCCGACTGTGGATCCCCAGCCAGGGTTTGGGTGGATCTTCGGCATGGCCGTGGCGGATGAGGCGGGCCAGGATCGGTTTTAGCAGGTCGATGGGCACGAACATGTTGCAGGGAATCCAGCCCACTTCTTCCAATTCCAGGCGGGTCAGAATCGAACCGACCCCAACCAGGCGGCCGTCTTGGCCCACCAGCGCGGCACCACCGTAATCGGGGTGAAAGGGCGCCACATAGAAGGAATCCTCCAGGAGATATTCCCAGTAGCCGACAAATACGCTGCGGGAAATAACGCGTGCATTGATGCTGGCCAGTTCTCCGGCCGAGAGGATCTGGACGACATCCCCCACCGCAACGGCGCTAGCGTCGCCCAATTCAAGGGGTTTTGCGGGTACGGGGGGAATGGTCTGCAGAAGGCCGAAACCGGTCCCGTGGTCATACCCCACAAAACGCGCCGGGAAGATTTTGCCGCTGGCGGTGGTGACCTGAATGCGCGATGCTTCCAGAATCAGATATCCGATGGTCAGCACATGGCCTTGGCGGTCGATGACGATGCCGTTGCCCTCGCGCTCGGTGCCGAGGCCCGCCGCGGTGCGGGCCTGGTCCGGGATCGTGGCCTGGACACGCACCAGGGCGTCCAGGGCGGCATGGGAGTAAACCGGTGCCAGGGTGAAAAAAAACAGCGCCACGGTCAGCATGGGCAAGACAACTGGGCGGGTCATGGGGTCACCTCCGGGGAAACGTTTGCATACCGAGCGTGACGGGGGCCGCGGAAGCTTCACAGGGCAACAGAGGGAGAGAGAAAAGTGGCCGATCACGATCGGCTTAAACTGAAGATGGGGGTGGTCGGAAGCATGTCAACCGGGACCGGACGGAAAAATACGCTATGCGGGCGCAAACCGGTTTCCGAGGGAAACAGCCCAATTCCGGTTTGGAATGGATCCCATGGGGGCAGCATGCCGGGGCCCGCCGCGCCGGTGGACGATTTTCCCATTGACGTTGCCCTTTAGGGCATTGTATCCGATGAACCCGGCCATCGCCATTTGCAAGCAACCCATACAACCCCCTTGGGCCCCAATTCAGCCATGCGTCCCCAACAAAGCCGAATCGAAAGCATCTACACGATCTTAAGCGGTGATGACCGTACCGATCGCGCCTGCGCCGACATTCCGGCATCCGAGTGCACCAACCTGCCCCGCAACTACGTCTTGAACGTGTTGAACGGGGCCGCCTCCAAGCTGGCCGAGCAGGTGGCCAGCGCCAAGCTTGTGCTGCCCTGGCTCATGGGGGCCATGGGCGCTCCGGCCTTTTACGTCGGGCTTCTCCTGCCGCTGCGGCAAACGGGCACCCTGCTGCCGCAGCTGGCCATTTCGGGACAGATCCGTCGTTATCCGATTCGCAAATGGTTCTGGGTGGTGGCGGCCCTGGTTCAAGTGTTAATGCTGCTGCTGATGATCGCGGCGGCCCTGACCCTGTCGCCCACGGCGGCGAGCGTGGCCATCGTCACCTGTCTGCTCGTGTTCAGCATGGCCCGCGGCGTGGGATCGGTGGCCTTCCAGGACGTTACCGGCAAGACCATTCCCAAGGGCCGGCGGGGAAAAATGTTGGCGGCCCGCAGTATGATCGGCGGCTTGTTGACCATTGGGGTCGGGCTGGCCCTCAAGGTCTTCTTCAGTCCATCTGACGATCTGATGCCGGCCTTGGCACTGTTGCTTTTTGGGGCCATCCTCTGGTTGTTTGCCGGGCTAGCCTTTGCGGCCGTGCGGGAATCGCCCGGAGCCGTCGCCGGCGGCCGCAGTGCCCTGCGCGAAGCCAAGGCCGGCTGGCGCCTCCTGTGGCAGGAGCCCTGGTTTGCGCGGTTTTTACTGGCGCGCGCAACCCTGCTCTCCGTTGAATTGGCCGGCCCCTTCTATGTGCTGTATGTCAAAGCCGTATTTCCTGCCCAAACCGGCACGCTGGGTGTGATCGTGATTGCCGCCGGACTGGCGGCAGCCTTCAGCAGCCCCTTTTGGGGCCGCTTTGCCGATCTTTCCAGCCGCAAGGTATTGGCGCTCAGCGGGGTGATGGGGGCGCTTACCGGCGTCTGCGCACTGTTGATGAGCGCCCTGCCGGTGGGTTTTCGCTCCCCCTATCTGGTGGCCGTTGTATTTCTTCTGCTGGGTTTTTCCGAAGCCGGCGTCCTGCTGGGCCGCAAAACCTATCTCATCGATCGTGTCGATACCAAGACGCGGTCGACCTATGTGGCCTTTGCCAATTCGGCTATCGGTCTTCTGGCCCTGCTCTTCGGCGGGCTGGGGGTTGTCGCCCAGTCATTCGGGATCCTTTGGCTCCTGGGAGCCCTGGTCGTGTTGGGCATTGCAGGCGCGCTGCTGGGCCTATCCCTTCCGGAAATATCCGACGCCCCGGAATCCGACGAGAAATAATCCCTGGATGATGAACCCAGACAGGGCAATCCTTTCCATGGACGGCCTCCCTCAATGGATTTCCCAGGAGGAGACTTCCGGTGACACCCGTGATCGGGAGCGACCGAAGGCTTTCCTGGCCCGCATGGATTCAGTCCCCGCGTTTGGCGCAGGCCAAACGATGCCGATGCCCCAATTTTAACCACCGGCTTTTTGCTAAAGGGTCGTTTGTTGGGCAAGGTCAACGCCCTTGGGCCCGGAAGTGCGCCTCGGGGCACCCGGCGGTTTCGCCGCTGCGGCGGACAGCCCGGATATTTCACACGTTGGAGGCCTCCCGCACAAGGTCTTGCAGAGCGCCGCGGCAGACCTGCCACCGCAAGCGCCTGCTAACGCCGCAAAGAGATGCCGCGGGCTTGCCCGCCGGGTGAAAATGGTATGCGCTTACTTCTGAAACACGCCCCTCACCAAGGGTTGGCGGACCCAATGAGCGCAACCTGCTGCTAAGGCAGGGAACCAATGCATCCAAGCCAGTGGGCATCCATCTTTTCACAAAGACCCCGGCGGCGGTTTGTGGGTGCTGTTTTAGACCCTTATTTCAAGCGTCCCCTTGACCCGGGCGGTTTTTGCGAATCGCGAAGGGGTCGTGCTGGTGACCATTGCCATCGGCATGCTGGCCGACCGGGACCGGTTTCCGGCCAAACGGGGTCAGGCCCTGCTATGGCTGGCCAGCGTGTTTTTTCTGCAAGCCGCCCTTGGGATGATGATTTGCCTTCTGATGCGAACCGGTCGCCGCGCCGCGCTGGCGTATTGTCGAATTCGGTCCGGCCGGCCAACGAGGGGCCGATCATCGGCTGGAAAACGGTATCGCGACGGCGGTGACCATCCCAAACATCCGCTTGTTTGGGCCCCCAGTGATGATCATCCCCCGCCGCCGCGATCACCGTGCCGGCGAGCGCCTTGCCCAAGCCGGGGTGAGCCTGGGGGTCGACGATGAAAACACCATGGGGGCGTTCTGGCCCGGGAAGCCATGGGCTGCGTCCTGACGGGGAAAAGCCATGACCGCCAAAGGCCCCGTGTCCTCAAGAAGGCTATTGGCAAGCCTCAAGCCCACGTGGTAAGGGATATCCGTTTGAGCCATCCCACTGTCAGAGCGCTAAATAAAACCCCATCGGTATT
>JASFFM010000098.1:0-11465 GCA_050124295.1 Desulfobacterales bacterium
TTGGCCTTGGCCTTGGCTTGCGCTTCTGCCTGGGCCTTGGCCTCGGCATCCGCCTTGGCTTGGGCCTCCGCTTCGGCCTTGGCCTTGGCTTCGGCTTCGGCCTTGGCCTTGGCTTCCGCGGCCGCCTGAGCCTCGGCTTCGGCTTTGGCTTGCGCCGCCGCGGCCGCGGCGGCATCCACCTTGGGCGCTTCCGCTACCGGTTCAGGCTTGGCTTCGGCTTTAGGCGGGGCCTTGGGGGCTTCCTTGGGCGCCGCCGGAGCCGGTTTGGCTGCCGCTTTGGGTGCTTCCTTGGCCGCAGCCGGAGCCTTCTTCGCCGCCGGCGCAGTTTTCTTTTCTTCGGCGATCGTCAAATCCGGCGCGGGAGCCAGCGCCGCGAGATCGATGCTGACATCGCCCAGCATTTTTTTGACCGGGGCCACATCCACGGCCGATCCGCCGCTGTAGATCAGATCGATGTATTCTTTGATCATGCGAATGGATTCGGGATGGCGCATGATCAGGACATCAGAACCCGCCACTAAGTAACTCACGGCAGCAACGGCCTCCATCATGATGCCGCGTTTTTCTGGATCACCCAGGGTCGGCGCCTCCTCGACGGTCTGCTTGGCTTCCTTGCATTTCCAGACCTCGTTGCCCACATTGTTGATCAACGGTAGTTGGAGTTTGTCGTCCCCCTGGTTCAAGGCCGCCATGCGCAGGCGCTCCATTACGGAGTAACTGTACTCCAAGCCGTACCCCAAGCCGCCGGTGGTTGGATCGATGATCACACGATCCATGGGCATGCCGAGGTTTTCCAGCAGAATGTTGACTTGTTTGGCGAGGTTGACATCGATGGGGGAAGAAGAAATGATGGTGTGGCCAAACCCCATGGCGGCCGCTCCGATCCCTTTGTGATTTTTGTCTTCGACCGGACCGATGATCAGCGATTCACCCTGGGCTTCTTCAGCGATTTTTTTAAGGACGTCTTCGTCCTTCTGGGGATTGCCCGTGCCCCAAATGATCAGCGGCACCTGGATGGCACCAAGCACTTTCTTTACGGTGGCCGCAGCGTCGTCCGGGCTGGCATCATCCCCGTTGGGGTCGGTGCTTTTCAACTGCAGCACGATCATTTCGGCCCCATAATCGTCGACACATTTTTTGGCCCAGGCCGCCGGGTCGGAGACCACGTCCTTGAATGGTGCCAGGGCCGCTTCCGGCCACTCTCCGGGCGTCATGTCCCAGATCTCCATAGCGATCCTGGGTTTGTTCGGCATCTCGCCTTCAAACTGGTAAAACGGATAACAGGATTCGCCACCAACGGTCACGGCGGAATCGCCCTTACCGAGGGCGATTTCCTTCACGCTACCGGCATAAGATTCCTTAAAGAATTCGAAGCCCAATTTTACCTCCTTATTCGGTGGGAAGAGCCGATCACCGGACTGCCCCTCAGCTCTCGTCAGAAATGAAGTGATTCTCGGTTTACCGATGGCATTATTAACACGTTAATCTCATTAATGATAAACGCCCTGCCCGTTAATAATGGTCGATCTGCAGCCCTCCTTTCCTTGGATTTTTTGACCTGCGGGAATCGGGCCCTCGGCCCTCAGCCCTATATAAAAATGGGTGTTTGGAGATCATTTACACGAATAGTATTCACTATCTTTAGCGCCTTTTTTTGTCAATAGACGATTGTCCCTCCGCAGTGTTTAGTTTATCGAAAAGATTCAACTATTTCCGCTAATGGAGGCTCGCCGCGCCTTCAGTCTGGGGAACTGATTGAGGTCCGTGTGGGGCAAAAAAAGGGCGGCCACATAATGATCCATATAAGAGGCGGTCTCCGAGAGTTCAAAATTGGTCATCATGCGGGTCACCTTGACCACATCCTGGCGCAAACGGTTGGTTAGGGCGGCCATGCGGGCGCCTAATAATGAAGCGTTGCCGATATAGGTTACCTGGTCGGGATCCGTCTCCGGTAATAAGCCGATCGTCATGGCCTTTTCAAGGTCCACATAGCTGCCGAAACCGCCCGCCAGGTAAATCTGCTCGATATCTCCCATGCTCATGCCCACTTCCTCGAGCAGGGTCATGCAACCGCTGTAAATCGCCCCTTTGGCTCGAATCAGGTTCTCGATATCGATTTCGGTAAGGACGATGTCGCGATCGATCTGGGTTTCGTCCCGCCAGGCCAGGACGTATTCCCAAACACCTTCACGCGAGCGGATGCGTTTCGAGCTCAGTTCCCGATCGAACTTGCCCTGGTTGTTGATCACGCCCGTCTCGAACATGACGGCCACCGTGGTGATTAAACCCGAGCCACAGATTCCCTTGGGCCGCACATTGCCAATCGTCAGCAGCATGGGCTCCCAGGTCAGAGGATCGATGGAAAAATCCTCGATCGCCCCCCGTGCGGCCCGCATACCAAACTCGATGTTGCCGCCTTCGAGTGCCGGACCGGCCGAGCAGGCCGCACAGGCCATCCAGTCCTTGTTGCCGACCACAATCTCGGCGTTGGTGCCGATATCCATGAAAAGGGTTAGCTTTTCAGTACGATACATGCCGGACCCCATGACCCCGGAGACGATATCCCCGCCCACGTAACTGGACACCTGGGGATAAACCAGGGCGGCGGCGTGGTCGCCCAGCGCGAGGCCCAGTTCAATCGCCTGAAGCGGAGGATAGATATTGCTGGCCGGCACGTAGGGCGAACGTCGGATATACCGGGGGGTCACTTTCAAAAACAACTGGGTCATGGTGGTATTGCCCGCCAGGGTAATCGCATTGATGTCATCCAACTGCACGCCGGTCCGCTTGACAAGGCCCGCAATAATCTTGTTCATGGAAGCGGTCACCACCGCATGGAGCTTGTCGAGACCGCCCGGCTTTTCAGCCGCCATAATTCGGGTGATGACGTCTTCCCCATAGCTGATCTGGCCATTGAAATCCCCTTTCTCCATGAGCACTTCACCCGAAATGAGATCGATCAGCTGACCGTAGATCGTCGTGGTGCCGATGTCCATGGCAATGGCATAGTTGCGCGCGGTGGTATCTCCGGGTTGAACTTTGATGACCTGGGTCTTGCGCCCGGGCTGCACCGGACGCGCCAGGGTGACCGTTACCCGAAAGTCGTCTTCCCGCATCACTTCCGGCAGTTTTCGAATCAGGGGCAGTCGCACGACCAAGCGGTGCTCATTGTGATTGAGGGTCAGAAAATTGACCAGTCGGGAAGCGTCGGCCTGGTTGTCCGCCGCACTGGGGGCAGGCAAGTCTAAAAACACCTCCTCGACCGGAGGCGCAAACAGCCCCTGCTCTTTCAAACTCTCGAAATCCGGTTGGTGGATGCGGGCCGTCTGGCGCGGGGCGGCCTGGCGCTTGAGCACACTGACATCGATGCTGGACTCCACCGGGACCCGGATGGTCACATCCTCTCCGCCAACAACCGTCTGACAGGCCAGCCGGTAACCTTGCGCCTGATCTTCCGGACTGATCCGATCGGAAAGGCCGCCCTTGAGGCGACCGGCCTCGACCAGAATCCGGCATTTGGCGCAGACCCCATCACCTCCGCAGGATGCATTGATATGCACGCCGGCTTCCATGGCCGCGCGCAGAAGGCTTTCGCCCTTGGGAACCGCGATTGTTTTTTCATGGGGCAAAAAGGTTACATTCGGCATGCCTAACTCCTGCAGTTCATAGGATGATCTCGCTTCGCTCGGGAAGGACCGGCGTCTTCGATCATGCGCATTATAGATGCGGCTGCTCCGTTAAGGTATCAAATCGGCAGCTCAAAGTGAGCATTTCGCCATCGTAGAAGGAATCAACCCGGTAAGGCAAGGTCTTGAACAATCGAATCATCCCCATGTTCTGCGGAGACGTGAAGGCCGTCAGCCCGGCAATTCCGTTTTCGCGCGCGGCCACGGCCAATTTGTGGATGAACAGCTTGCCCAGGCCCTTTCCCTGATAGGGCTTGATGACCGAAAAAGCGACTTCGGCCATATTTTTGGACTCATCCAGAAGGTATTCCCCCACGGCGACGACTTTGCCGAAACCGAACTCTCCCACCAGGGCCACCAGGGTGAGGTCTTTGATGTAATCGATCTGGGAAACACCCTCCACCTCCTGGCGCATGAAACTGTTTTTCTCATGAAAAAACCGCGAGACAACGTCCTCTTTGTCGAGGTTGTAGTAGTGCTCCTGAATTCGGCGCTCATCCACCGGTTTGGCGGGACGAATCGTGACCGCTTGACCGTCGACGTGAATGGTTTCCTCCAGCGCCACGGGATAAATGCCGTGCAGGGAATCGTTCAGCGTCCGCTCGGCGCCGAGAAGCCTCATTTCCTTGGCCTGCTGGAAAAGGGTGTCGCGGAAATCGGGGTGGGCGATACTGATCATCGCCATGGCGCGTTCCTGTAAGCTTTTACCATACAGATTAACGGCTCCATATTCTGTGACGACATAGTGCACATCGCCGCGTGGAACCATCACCGCCAGGTCATCAAGCTTGGGTACGATGCGGGATTTTCCACCGCTGGTATTCGTGGAGGTGAGCATGATGATGGCCTTGCCTTCTTCCGAAGCCGCCGCCCCACGGATAAAATCCAACATGCCCGTCACCCCTGAATAATGGTTGTAGGGCAGGGCGTCCGCGGCCACTTGACCGGTTAAATCCATTGCCAGGGCAATGTTGAGGGAAACCATGCGACGATGCTGGGAAATAATGGCGGGGTCGTTCACATAATCGGACGGATAAAACTCGATTCCGGGATTGTCGTCCAGAAAATCGTACAACTCGGCGGAGCCGATGGCGCTGCTGGCCACGACCTTGCCCTCATTGAGACCTTTAAAACGGTTGGTCACCACCCCTTGGGAGACCAGGTGCATGATGCGGTCGGTGACAAATTGGGTATGAATGCCCAGGTCGTTTTTGTCGGACAAACCCAGATAGGTAGCCTGGGTGGTGGTCCCCAGGCTGATCTGCAGGGTCGAGCCGTCTTCGATCAGGCGGGCGATGAATCGCCCGATCGCATTGGCCGTATCAAGTTCCGGCGGTTCGCCCACCGTCAACAAGGCTTCTTCGTGTTCGACGATGACGTCGACGTCGTTGACATGAATAAAACTGCGGCCCAGTATGCGCGGCATGCGCGGATTCACCTGGACGATGACCATGTCCGCCGAATGCGCGGCCGCCTGAGTAATGTCCACCGATACCCCTAAACTCATCCAACCGAAGTCATCGGGCGGCGAAGCCTGGATCAGGGCGACATGAATCGGCAGCCGGCGGCTTTTGAACAGGCGCGGCACCTGGGACAGGTTGATGGGCGTAATAAACCGCAGGTTGCGTGAGATGGCTTCGGGGCGCGCCGAGCCAAGATAAAATGAACGGATATTGATGCTCTGATCGTGGGTTTTATCGGCGATCATGGTCAACGGTATGGTTTCCAAAGACAGCAGACGCACCACCTCGATACTGGAAAGGGTGCGCGCCCTCTCCGACAGGGCATGCACGAGGGCCTGGGGCTCGCCACAGGCCGAGGCGATATAGACACGCTGTCCGGATTGAATGTGTTGGACAGCCTTCTTGAGGGACTGTTTTTTTTCGAGGTAATTGTCCGCCCAGTAGCCGGTGGACGCCATGCGCGTCTCCTCTTATAAATGGCTGTCGACGCCCGGGTCGCCGGTCAACCGTTGGAACCCGATACAGGCCATTGTATGACGGCGACGCCGCCGCATGCCTGCCATCCAAGGGCAAGAAAAGAAATGAGGATATGCTCTAATAGCGGGAACCCAACCTATCTTATCCCGGGTCAATTTTCAAGACCCCTCCCGTCCCCCCAATCGATCGCGGCCCACGTCCCAGACAGCCGTTTGGCCGTCGCCGGACTGGTTGGATACAACCGCCAAGATGTCCCCCTCTGGCAAACAAGGCTTTTATCGGTACACCCCAGGGGGACCGGCGCCCCCTGGGCCGCTTTCGATGCACTTGCCTGGAATACATCCCTTCCCCTGCCCTGTCGCGAGCGCGCCGGCAAGGCTTCAGATCCGGATCAAGGCATCGGGAATAGCGCCCCACCTGGAGGCCCGGCGGACATCCCCAGATCAGGTCATCGCCCGCATCACGCCCCTCGAGATGGGACGCACAGGTGCTCCGATACCCTTGGCGGTCGCCACGACGTGTCGGCGCCGGGCACCGTTTGGAGGCTGTCGGACGCGTTGCCCCCGCGCCCGACAGGCCCCCGACGGTCCACGATGTCCGACCAGGCGGGCAAGCGATTCATAATCCCCTCACCGGCACGGCTGCGCTGGGATCTGCCCAAGATCTTGGGGTTACGAAATCATCCCGGAAATCAACACCCCGGCGGAAAATTGGCCAAGAGACTTGCAAATTCCGCGAAATCAGGCATACCTAACCCACGCTTCAACGTCGCCGGGGGGGGACCCTTTGAGGGTTGCGCCCGTTAGGACGCCCATCTTTTCATCGACGCCGCCGACCAAAGAAGGAATCACCGGCTTCATGGTGAAATTCATTCATACGGCTGACATCCATTTAGACAGTCCCCTGCATCGACTGGCGGCATATGAAGGCGCACCGGTGGATGAAATCCGTCAAGCCTCCCGGCGCGCCTTCGAGAATCTCATCGACCTGGCCATCGCGGAATCCGTGCATTTCGTATTGATTGCCGGCGATTTGTTCGACGGCGACTGGAAAGACTACCATACCGGCTTGTATTTCACCGCCCAGATGCACCGTCTGAAAGCGGCCCAAATTCCGGTTTACATCGTATCCGGCAATCACGATGCGGCCGGTCAGATGACCCGCCGCCTGCCCTATCCCGACAATGTACACATCTTCGACCACAGCAGCCCCGGCACCCGGGTGATGGAAAATCTGAAGGTCGCCGTACACGGACAAAGCTTCGCAACCCCCGCCGTCATGGACAATCTCGTTTTTGGCTATCCGGATCCGCTGTCCGGCTATTTTAATATTGGTCTGTTGCACACCAGTCTTACCGGCCGTGAAGGTCACGAAACCTATGCACCCTGTGCACCCGACGACCTTCAAACCAGGGGCTACGATTACTGGGCGTTGGGGCACGTGCACCAGTTTGAAGTCGTCGCCCATGATCCCCCGATGGTGTTCCCGGGGTGCATCCAGGGCCGTCATATTCGGGAAAGCGGCGCCAAGGGGGCGGTGGTTGTGACCATTAGGGAGGGTTCCCCGCCGGTCATCACCCATTATCCCTGCGACGTTATCCGTTGGTCCTCACTGACTGTGGACATTGAGGGTATGCGAACCCGTCAGGCATGCCTCGACCGGTTCGTGGAGGCGCTGGCCGGAGAAGTTCGGCGCCATGATCCTCTGCCGCTGATCATCCGCGTCACCTTTGGCGGAGAAACCGCAGCCCACGGCCAAATTCAAGGCGATCTTGAATACTGGGAGGAGGCCGTCCGGGCGACGGCGGTGGCCCAATTCGGTGACCGGGTATGGGTTGAAAAAGTTCGCCTGGCCACGCGAGGGGCGGCCCGCAGCCCAGGAACATCCATTGGCCCCGGGCCCCTTAGGGAACTGGAAAAACTGGTTGCCGAGACCCTGGCGGACAACGAGCGGCTTTGCGCCTTGGGTGATGACCTGACGGGGCTCTTTCGCAAGCTTCCAGCGGAATATCGCCGCGGCGACGACGCAATCGATCTTTCCGATCCCGATGACCTCCGTCAAATCGTGGAACAGGCCCACGCCATGCTCGTAAAAGGGTTGAAGAAGGAGACGCACGGCGAATGAGAATCAATACCTTGCGGCTCATTGCTTATGGCCGGTTCACGGACACGATCCTGGACTTCTCCGACCATCAAGCCGGTTTGCACATCGTTTACGGCCCCAATGAGGCCGGCAAAAGCACGGCTCTGAGAGCGCTGCGCAGTTTGCTTTTCGGAATCCCGGTGCGTACGCCGGACAGCTTTCTGCATCCCCACCCCAAACTGCGTATCGGCGCAGATTTGGTGGGCAGCGACGGCAAAATCATGACCTTCGTTCGACGCAAGGGACAGCAAAAAACCCTCCGCGGTGCAGACGACCAGTCGCTTCTGGACGAAAACACCCTGTCATCCTATCTGGGCGGTGTCGATAGAGATCTCTTCGCGCAAATGTTTGCCATTGGCCACCAGGATCTGATCCAGGGCGGGGAAGAGATTATTTCGGGAGGCGGCAGTGTCGGCCAGGCCCTATTTGCAGCCGGGGCCGGCTTGATTTCCCTGCAGCACTACCAGCAACATCTTCAGCAGGCGATGGAAACGATTTTCAAGCCCGGCGGCTCCAAGCCCCGCATCAATCAAACCGTATCCGCCTTGAAAAGAACCCGTAAAAACCAGAAAGAAGCACTGCTGCTGGCGACAACCTGGAAGGCGCACCACGGCAACCTGGAGAATGCCCAAACACGCCTGGAAACCAACCGCAGGCAGCTTGCCGAATGCAAACGCCGCCATGTTAAGCTGGCGCGCATCCGTGAAGCCCTGCCGCTGATCGCTCGTCGTAAAGAGATTTCCAAGGCCCTTGCAGATTTCGAGGGTGTGCCGGCGCTACCGGAGGATTTTGGTGACCAGCGACGCCAGGCGGAAAACGCCCTGACCATCGCCGGTAATGATCTCAGGCGCATCAAAGAGGATATTGCCGCTCTCCATGATGAAATGCACACCTTGGCGGTGCCTGAGAATCTACTCCGGCATGCCGCGATGATAGAGGCGTTACAGCATGATCTGGGCAGCTTTAAAAAGGCCCAGCAAGATCGGCCGATCCTGGAGGCCCGCATGCGCGCCCTGAGCAGGCAGGCGGCCGACAAGCTGTCCCAAGCAGGTATCACGGCCGAGGCCGACAACGGAGACCCCCTTTGCCTGACGGCCACCACGATTGGCGAAATCCAGGAAATGGGGAAATCCCACGAGCGGCTGGCCACACGCCTGGATACCATCCGGGAACGTCGTCGCCAGCTTGAAACCGAACTCACGATGGTCGAAAATCAGCACAAGGCACTCCCATCGCCGCATGATATCAGGGGCATCAGGGCCATTCTGCAGAGCGCTCAGGATGAAGGCCCCCTGGAGAGACAACTTGCCGAAGCCCGGCATACGCTCGACCATCGTGAAGCAACCCTGCGGCGCCAACTGCACCGCCAAACGCTGTGGGCCGGCACCCTGGAAAGACTCGATGCCGTGCCCATTCCATCCCGCGAGAGCATCGACCGGTTCGAAGAGCGCTTCAACCGGTCAAGCCATCAGCTTGAAAGACTGCGCGCCGATCATCTCTTGGCGACCGAGGAACAGACCAAAATCGACATGGAACTGCACACGCTCACCACGGTGCATGATGTCCCCTCGGAAGAAAATTTGAGGGTCGCACGCAGCCAGCGGGATACAGGATGGCAGCTTGTCCGCCGTCGGCTCGAAGGCCATGATCCGGAGGAGGAAGAAATCCGCGCGTTTCGCCAACGGTTTTCACCCGATGGCGCTTTACCCGATGCTTTCGAGGCCAGCATCGAGGCGGCCGACCACATCGCCGACCGCCTCCGGCGCGAGGCCGGACAGGTCAACCGCAAGAGTATGCTCGAGGCCCGCCAACGCCAGAGCGCCTCGGAACGCAGAAAAATCACGGCCGCCCTGGAAAAGGCCCGGGCAGACCACGCCAATCTAAAGAACCAGTGGGCCAGCATTTGGGCACCCGCCGGAATTCAACCGCTCTCGCCTGCGGAGATGCGTGCCTGGTCGGCGGACATGGATTCCCTGCGCGAAAAAGCCACGGACCTCCATCAGCAAAAATCCAAAACCGCAGCTCTGGCCTCGCAAATCGACATGCAGAAAATCCGCCTGACCGATGCGCTTGCCGGCTGCGGTATGGAGATCAAGCAACAGGACGCTCTGGCCGAACTGATCGGTATCGCCAGGCGTTACCTCGAATCGCAGGAAACCCTTCGCGCTCAGGTCGAAGGCCTCGACAAAACCCTTCGGCAGCTTCGCCGGGATCTGCAAAAAGTCAACCGCGAACATGAGGATATTCAAAAGGACCTCGACCGCTGGAAGGTGCTCTGGAGGCACCATGTGACCAAGCTCGGCGTAGCCCCCGATACCGGCCCCAGCGCTGCGCTGGCGGTCATCGAAAACATCCGCGAAGCCCGCGCGCAGAAAAGTGAGGCCGATGTTCTACAAAAACGCATTCGGGGCATCGACCGCGATGCCGCGGCGTTCCGGGATCGCGTGGCCCAGCTGGTCGACGTCTTGGCCGATGCCTTGCATGGCACGGCACCGGAGGAAGCGAGCTTACGCCTGAGCAGCGAACTTACCCAAGCGCGGGCATTGCAAGCACGCCAAAAGGATCTTCAACGGCGGCTGGACGCAGCCCAAAAAGAGCTTGGGGGCGCCCAGAAACAGTTTGATGATACCACCGCGGCCGTCGAAGCATTGGTTCGTGAAGCCCGCTGCGCTGATCTGGCCATGCTGCCGGAAATCGAAAAACGAGCCCGCCGGCGCCAGGAATTGCAAGACGAAAACAAAGCCCTCGAAGATCGTCTGCGGCGCCTGGGTGCCGGCGCGACGGTCGAGATCTTTATCGCCGAAGCGGATGCCGTCGCAGCGGACACCCTCGAACCGGAAATGGAGCGTCTGGCGGAGGAGATTGCCGTACTTGAAAAGGATCGATCAGCCCTGGATCAGACCATCGGTACGGAAAAGGCCGAGCTCAAGCGGATGGACGGCCGGGCCCGGGCAGCCGCCTACGCCGAAGATGCCGAGCGCCTGCTGGCAAGCCTGGAGTCCGACGTCGCGCAATATGCCCGGGTCAAAATCGCACAGGTATTACTGTCCCGGACCATCGAGCGCTACCGCGAAAAACACCAGGGACCTCTGATCCGGCGCGCCAGTGCTCTCTTCGCTCAGATGACAGGCAAGGCTTTCCGCAGCGTGCGGGCGGAATATGACCCCAAGGGCCGCCCCGTCCTAGTGGGTATGCGCGCCTCGGACGACGAAGCCATCACCGTGGCCGGGATGAGCGACGGCACGGCCGACCAACTTTATCTTGCCCTTCGGTTGGCCAGTCTGGAACACTATCTGGACAGCAACGAGGCGCTGCCTTTTGTCGTCGACGACATTCTCCTGCGTTTCGATGACGACCGGGCCTTGGCAACCCTAAAAATCTTGTCCGCGCTGACGCAAAAAACCCAGGTCATTTTCTTTACCCACCATCACCGGTTGGTGGAACTGGCCCAGACCGTTGACGGCGGCAAGCCGATACAGGTCCATCGCCTCGACGATGCCCCCCTCGGCGCCCGCAATTGACAGCCGACAGGCGAAGCCTTAGAAACTTATCTATATTATCGAACGTCGCGTCAGGGAGAACCCATGAGCAAAGCCATTATGTTGCATCAAACCGGCGGACCGGAAACCCTCCGCTGGGAAGATTATGATCCCGGCTCCCCCCAGGCGGGTGAAGCCCTTGTGCGCCACGAGGCCGT
>JASFFM010000099.1:0-11409 GCA_050124295.1 Desulfobacterales bacterium
CATGCCGCTGGTTATGCCCTCTTCAGCCATGCCTTCAGTATTACCCCCGTCATTGTGGCTGGCGGGTTATCATGTCTTGCTTTAGGGTTCCGGTGGACCGGTCTGACGAAGGCGGTTGCCCCACTCGCCGGCCGCGAATAAAACCATCGCCACCGGGGACAGGATGTCCTTTTTCCCAGCTAGCTTTGACAATTTGAAAACATTTACCATTTTTTAACCTGATAAACTGAAACGGCAGGGTCATAAAACAAACCATTCGACAAGCTTTTCATAGCGTACAGGAAATGATCCCATGACCATTCGCCCCATATTGACCTATCCCGATAAATTTCTTCGGCGGACCGCCGCTCCGGTCAAGGTCTTCGACGAAAACCTGCACAACCTGATCGAAGACATGATCGAGACCATGTATGACGAACCGGGCGTCGGGCTGGCCGCCACCCAGGTCGGTGCCGATCAAAGCGTCATCGTCTACGATGTCGCTCAGACCGAAGGCGAACGCATGGCCGAAGCGCTGATCAACCCAGCGATCGTGTTTCGCGAAGGCTCCGTGCTCTCGGAAAATGAAGGCTGCCTCAGCGTCCCCGACTTTCGCGCCGACGTTAAGCGTGATGCCCACATTCGTGTCGAAGGGCTGGACCGCCAGGGCCGACCGGTTCACTTCGAAGCGGATGGCTTTCTGGCCATCGTCTTACAGCATGAAATCGATCACCTAAACGGCGTTCTCTTCATCGACCGGATCTCATCCCTGAAGCGTGAAATATACAAACGCAAACGGAAGAAGCAACTTCGGCAGCCGGCATGAAATCATTTCGCATCATCTTCATGGGGACACCGGATTTCGCCGTTCCCGCGCTTGGTGCGCTCCACACCAGCCGGCATGAAGTCTTAACGGTCATCACCCAGCCGGATCGGCCGAAGGGGCGCGGCCGCAAACTGACGCCACCGCCGGTAAAAACCGCCGCCTTGGCTTTGAACTATTCCGTGGCCCAGCCGGGCTGCATCCACAAGCCGGATTGTTTATCCCTCATTTCTTCCCTGGCCCCCGATTTGTTGATTGTGATTGCCTTTGGACGTCTTCTGAAACCGCACCACTTCGCCATCCCGCCCCATGGGGTTATCAATGTGCATGCCTCCCTGCTACCCCGCTACCGCGGTCCGGCGCCAATCCAATGGGCGCTGATCAATGGCGATCGCGAAACCGGCGTCACCACCATGTTTATGGCCGAAGAACTCGATGCCGGCGATATCCTCCTGCAAGCCCGAACGGCAATCACCCGCAACGATACCGCTGCCACCCTCCACGATCGCATGGCCCAAATGGGCGCCGCGCTGCTCATCGATACCCTTGACCAATTGGCCGCAGACCGCCTGCAACCCGTCAAGCAGGATCCCTCCGCGGTCACCTTCGCCCCCAAGTTGTCCAAAAAGGACGGTCACATTTTCTGGGACCAACCCACGGCCGCCATCGATGCCTTCGTCCGCGGCATGACCCCCTGGCCGGGCGCCTTCACCTTTCTGGGCGATATGCGCCTGAAGGTCTTCCGTGTCCGACCGGCGCGCCTACCGGCACCGGCGCCACCCGGCACGATCGTGCCTGGATTTTCCGACGAGATCAGGGTTGCCACCGCTGACGGTGCCCTGACGATCTTGGAAATTCAAAGCGCGTCCGGGCGCCGCATGGCCACCGTCGATTTTCTCAAAGGAACCGCCATTTTACCGGGCGCACGATTGGAATAAGATGGCCAGGCATCTTGCGCCGCGTCAATCAGCCCTGGCCATTCTCATGGATGTCGATCAAGGGCGCCTGACCCTGGATCGTCGCATGGACGAGTTCCACCGCATAAGCTCTTTTGATCGCCGGGATGAAGCCTTCATCACGGCCCTGGTCTTCGGTGTCCTACGATGGCGCCGCCGCCTGGACGGCATCATCGCGGCGGTCGCCTCACGACCGCTTTCCAAGATCGACCCTTGGGCCATGAATGCGATTCGACTGGGGCTTTACCAGATGCTTTACATGGATCGCGTGCCCGACTCGGCCGCCATCAACACTTCGGTCGAACTTATCAAAACAGGGCCCCAAAAATGGCTGGCCGGCTTTGTGAATGCGGTCTTGCGAAATGCGCTACGGCGTCTTGCGGAAATTGAGACGTTGCCCCTCCCGGTGAATCCAGCCCGGGCGTTGGCTGACCGGCAATCCATGCCGGATTGGCTGGTGACGCGCTGGATCGATCAATTCGGACTATCCGATGCAACCGCTCTGTGCGCAACATGCAATCGGATTCCGTCCCTGACCCTGCGCACCAATACGCTGCGGATCGATCGATCCACCCTGCTAAGAGATCTCCAAACCTTGGCCGATTCCGTCCGGCCAGCCCGCTATGCACCCGATGGCGTCGTTGTAGACGGGTTGCGAAGTGCGCTATTTGCAAGTCCGATCTTCCAAAAAGGGATGTTTCAGGTACAGGATGAAGCGGCCCAGGCGGTCGCCTATCTACTGGCGCCCGAAGCGGGCCAGACGGTTCTGGATGCCTGTGCCGGTCGGGGTGGCAAAACCGCCCACATCGCGGCCTTGATGAACAACACGGGGCACATCGTGGCCCTGGATTATGACGGCCGCAAACTCAAACAACTGGCCGCGGAAATGCAGCGTCTGGGCGTCGACATCGTAGCGGTGCGGCAAACTGATCTGCAGGCCACGCCGATGCGATCTGCGCCGGAGCGCTTTGACCGGATTCTGATCGACGCCCCCTGCTCGGGCCTGGGCGTGATTCGACGCAACCCCGATGCCAAGTGGACGCGCGTTGCTGCAGACATCCGCCGCTGCGCGCGCAAACAGGGGCAGTTGCTCGAGAATATCGCCCCCCTGTTGAAGCCCGGAGGCGCCCTGGTATTTGCCGTGTGCAGCACCGAACCCGAAGAAACCCATGCCCTGGTCGCTTCTTTTTTGAACAAACACGCCGATTTTGTTATAGACGAATATTTCCAGAAATTGCCGCCCTCACTGGCGCCCCTCTCGCCCCGGCCCGGACGGCTCGAAACGCTTCCCCACCGCCATGGGACAGACGGCTTCTTTGCGGTGCGCCTGTGTCATCGCAACCAAGCCAAGAAAGGGACCTAACTGGATGAAACGCATCGCCCCTTCCATCCTCTCCGCTGATTTTGCGCGCCTCGGCGAAGAAATCCAAGCCGTTGCCGCCGCCGGCGCCGATTGGATCCATGTGGATGTCATGGACGGCCACTTTGTCCCCAATATTACCATCGGGCCGCTCGTTGTGGAAGCGGCCCGCCGCGTGACAGACCTGCCCCTGGACGTCCACCTGATGATTGAAAATGCGGACCGCTACATTCCGGCCTTCGTGGATGCCGGTGCCGATCTGGTGGCGGTTCAGGTGGAGGCCTGCCCGCATCTTCACCGTACGATCCAACTGATCAGGGAGTGCGGCGCCCGTCCCGGCGTGGTTCTCAATCCATCCACGGCGTTGTCGACCATCGAATGGGTTCTGGCAGACGTGGAATTCGTGATGCTGATGAGCGTCAATCCCGGCTTTGGCGGGCAGAAATTTATTTCCGGGACCCTCGCCAAAATCAAGCAGCTGCGCGCCATGATCGAGGAACACCGCCTGGCCACCCTCATTGAAGTCGACGGCGGTGTCAACACCAAGACCATCGGCGCCATTTCGGCCGCCGGGGCCGATGTTTTCGTGGCCGGCTCCGCCATTTACGGCACGTCAGATTATAGCGCGGCGATCGCTGCATTTCGCCGCATCATCGGCGACTGAACACCGTCGGCCGCCTTGCCAATGACACCCTTGCTTTGGTTGGGCTGTGATTCGGGCGGCGGGCGCAGCCGCAGATCGGCCTTCAAGCCGACCCTTTCCCGTAGTAATGCCGGTAATAATCCTTCCGAACGCCCTCCGAGCCACGGAGCCGACGTTCGACCAGATAACCCACGAACAGCTTCAACACCAGCCAAACATTACCCGCGACGCCTCGATGCGCCCAGCGCCGTGAGGAGACCCGAACGCCCTGACGGATGAAGAGCGGATGGCCCATGCGTTTGAGCCGCAAGGAGAGTTCCACGTCTTCCATCAACATCATGGCCGGAAAACCCCCCATGTTGGCCAGCGCCTCCCGGCGAAAGAATTGACCCTGATCGCCGAAGGATATGCCGCTCCAGCGGGCACGGACGTTGTTCAGCCAGGCAATCAACTTGAGTTGGGGCGACGGCCCTCTGAAGGCCATTTCAAAAGCACCGCCGGCCACCGCGGGATAGGCCTTCAGGGCATCCATCATTCGTTCAAGCGCCCCCTGGACGATCAGCGTATCCGCATGCAGAACAAGAACGACATCCCCGCTGGTCCGATCCACGCCCGCGCGAACCTGGTACCCCCGACCACGCGGCCCGGCCACAACCAAGGCACCCGTCTGCCGGGCACGTTTCTGGGTTGCATCGTGCGAACCACCATCCACAACAACGATTTCAGCGACTTGCGGCTCCGCTTGTACCGCCTGGATCGCCGTCTCAACGCGATCCGCCTCGTTCAAGACCGGCATCACCACGGAGACGCTCCGTGGCGACGCAAACGTCATTGGGGGCCCAAACGGCCGGCGATGTAGCGTATCCCAGATCATCAGGCTGAAAAAAGGAAGGTATTCGATCAGCTTAAGCCATCTAATCTCCAGGAAAACGCCCGTGTGGTATTCATGGACCAAAACAGGGAGCGTGGCGAGCATGGCCAGCATGAGGTAGAGCCAGACCCGGGAAGGATAAATCACCATCAAGGGCGCCACCAGGAGCAGATACCAGGGGTGCAGTGTCGGCAAACAAACCAGAACCGCTCCCAGGGCCAGGTAGACACTGCGCAGGGAATCGTGCACAAACAAGAACACCAGCACCAGAAAACCTAGCAGCATCAGGATCAGCATCAGCGGCGCCGCCTGACCCAGAAAGAATCGTGTGATTTCAGCCAGGCCGTCATTGTAGTGCATCTGGCTGCCAAAAATAAAAAGGGAATGGAACAGGGCGGATGGGTCATCCATAAAGGGCAGGAAACAGAGCCCGACGACGGCGACCGCCAACCAGGCATGGCGCCTGGAGCGGTGGATGACAAACGGCAGGGCCACAACGGCCAAATATTTGGAAACAGCGGCGGCGCCCAAGGCCGCAAACCCGAGGGCCGTTTTGTTTTGCCCCATCGCATAGAGGCCTCCCGTAAGAAAGAAGGCCTGGATCATATCCACGTGGGCCTCTCCGGCCACATAGACCAGCACGAAAGGGTTGGCCGCATACCAAATCAAATTGGCTGGCGCGACCTTACGCCAGCGGATCATCGCCATCAGCGTCGTCAGGGTCAAAAGATCAAACCCTAGCATGGCGCCTTTGAACATCATCGGCGTCGGTGAAATGGCGGCTAGGCCACGGAAAATCAGCATCGCCAATGGCGGATAGCCCGCGCTGAGATTCTTATGGTTGATCTGCTGCCAGATGGCGGCCATATCGCCGTGGATCAGGCTTGCCAGCAGTGGATCATCCGGGGGGTGCTGGTAAGGGCTGAAGCCTTGGTTCTGAAGATAGCCTTCCCAGATATAGCGGTAGACGTCGTTGCTCACCGGAAACTCCCAAAAGAGCACACGTCCCAGGAGGCCCAGCAGGAAAACCGTGAACGCCACCTGCCGGAAAGACCACTCGCGCGGGCAGAAACGCACCATCAGGATCATCAGGCCAAAGCCAATACCATAGGACAGGGCGAAGATAACGGGAGCACGCCCTGCCGGCCCTGCCTGCGAGAGGATCAGCATCGCCAACAGCCATCCCGTGCAGGCCAGCATGAAGGTCTTCAAGACGGGGGGGTCTTCTGGCCGTGCCACCATGACAGGCCGCCGATATACAGGAAACCGGCCGCATAAATCAGCATGAAATGGCCGATCAGAAAATGATGGGAAGCGAAGTAGAGACCCACTCCCAGAAGGCACCAGATACCGATCAAAAGTTCGATGAGCACGAAGGGACCGGCCTTAATGCGGTAGGTTTTGCGGGCCCGATGGCCGCTTTTGGGTGTTCGCACGAAAGCACTGGACTTGCCCGTCAGGGCTTCGATCACCGCCCGGGAGTTATTGATCGCCAGACCGCAGCCAAAGCAGATCATGAACGGCAGCCAAAGCAGGGTATGGCGGTAGCCGCGACCCAGGGCACGCTCGGCCACCAGGTACATGCGCGATGGGCCCGTGCAACTAAGCAGCAGCAGGCCGCCGAAACCGAAAAAAAAGAGGCCGGTCAGGAAATGGAACTTTTGCAGCAAAAGGATAGGGGCCAGCAGGGCCAGGGTCAGCATGAGGGGATGGATGATATAATGGGTCATATGCATGAAGGCCTGGAATTTGGCAAAACGGCTGAAGGATGAGCGCCAGATGCGCGGCATCAACTTGATGGCCGTCTGGGTCGATCCCTTGGCCCATCGAAACTGCTGGCTTTTGAAGGCATTCAGGTTGCGGGGTATCTCAGCCGGTGCCACCAGATCGATGAGGTAACGACATTGCCAGCCGCGCAGCTGAAGCCGGTAGGATAGATCCATGTCTTCCGTCAGCGTATCGCCCTGCCAGTTGCCGGCATCGATAATGGCACTTTTACGGAAAACACCCGCCGTCCCGTTGAAATTCATGAACAACCGGTTCGCGCTGCGGGCCCCCTGCTCGACCATAAAATGGCCGTTGATGCCGATGGCCTGCAGACGGGTTATCCAACTCTCCTTTTGGTTGAGGTGCCCCCAGCGCGCCTGCACCAACCCCAGTCGCGGCCGATCCTGGAAAAAAGGCATCGACCGCAGCAGAAAATCAGGGGGCGGAACGAAATCAGCATCGAAAATGGCCACAAATTCCCCGCGTGCGGCGGCTAGTCCGTCCCGCAGGGCCCCGGCCTTATAGCCTTGGCGCGTCTGGCGCATCACATGCTGAATAGCCACCCCCCGCTGTCGCAGACGGCGTACCTTTTGCGCCACGAGGTGACGGGTTTCATCGGTGGAATCATCCAGGACCTGAATTTCATGGCGACCAGCGGGATAATCAAACGCCGCCACGGCATCGATCAGGCGCTCCACCACGTTCAATTCGTTATAAACCGGCAACTGGGTCGTCACCGTGGGAAGATGGGCCGCGGCGGAATCTGTGCTTCTGAATGGCGCTGCATGGCCGTAATAGGCCGTCAGGCGCTCCCGGTCGTTTTGCCGGCGCTCGGGATAGCGGCGTTTGAACAGATGCACCAGGATATGCGTGTTGATGCCGTAGGCAACGAGCAGAAGGGCGCAGAGGAAATAGAGCGTAATGATAGCGGTCATTCCGATCGTTCCTTAGGGGGGAGCGTCAGGACATTCAGCTCGAACATCGATGAAAATTGTTATGTCCATTTGTTTGCATGAATGTGTTCTATGTCTTCAATATGGATTGCGGCCAATGGGTCCGGCAACCCGTCGTGAGCGGCGCATTTCGGACAGAGACGCATGCCATTTTCACCCGGCGGGACGCCCGAGTTAGCCCCCCTTCTGGCCTTATTAGGCGCTTGCGGTCGCATGCGTACCGCGGCGCCCCGGAAGGCCTTGTATGTGAGAGCCTCAAACGCCTGGAATATCCGGGTTAAGGGCGCCACGGTGCTTGGCCTTGTTTGCCCGGAGAATGAATCACGGGGTGATTGGTCATCCCGGCCAGATGGTTTTGGCAATCGTGTCTGGTTCGACCAGGTGGTGCCAGAATTCGTCAGATCGCGAATTTTAATAGCGTCAATTTAACACAAAGCCAAGCAAATGCAATCTTTCCTACCCGGCCCGGGACGGCAAAAACGTCTCCCACAGGGCAACCCTCGGTTGGTCACCGTCTATTGGTCGTTGGGTTTACCGCCCGATCACAGACGAACCGGCGCAGACGGGTGATTTGGGGTGAATCAATGCCCCGGGGGCGCATCCGTTGGGATCATTGGGCTGGCTTGCCGATTCCCATCCGCACGCATGGGCGGCAAGCGCCGGTGATGAATTGAGGTGGTCTTGCAGACGGCTATGCCGCCGTCTTCTTGAGCACAAGGTGCGTTGGAGAGACATTTTAGGCAACGGTTCCATCAGGTCCGCCCTGGAGCCCATCAAAGGCGATCGTTTTGAGGACCAAAATGGCCTGTCAGCATCCCGAGTGGTCCCAGGGCGAGAACAGAAAAACCAGCACAAGGTGAGATAGGATGGCCATTTGGATGGCTCGCCGGGCTGAAAACCCCATTCGTATCAATCCTGCAGCCCAACCGCCTTCATGTTTTCCGGCATTGGCCAATCCTTGAATCGGAATGCGTTGTGGTCAACTGCCGGGCATAGCAAAAAGCGGCCGCCAGGAGGCCTAAAGTCAATCCCCATGACAGAGCGTGTTGCAGGATTTTAGGGATTTGGCTTTTAGCACCAGCCTTATGATTGATGGATTCCATTAGGTCTCGGGATTGCGGTCCTTGGTGTGCTACGCACCGAACCGGGGCGGCATCGGCCCTGCTCGTGATTGGGATTGTCCAACGCAAGACCGCAATTGGTCCGCAGGTTCGAGAGCGCGATCCGGGATTTTAGGCCCCGGCATCGATAAACCTTCCGGCAAAAAGAAGCCAAGGGAAGGTCGTTATACTGTATTGGTGCGATAGGCTTACTTGGCCGGATAAAAATTGACGAAATTCGCTCCGGTGCCAGAAACTGCGGTGATCGGGTGTGCGTCCTCCTCTTTCCCAATAAAGACCGCGCAGGAGATTACCCCAATGGAAAAAAGGCTCAAACGGAACCGAAACAATCAAGTGGGCGCCGGGCCTGGCGACCCGGTTGAGTTCGGAGAGCGCTGTTTCGGGGTCCGGTAGATGTTCGAACACTTCCGTGGTGAGGACAAAATCAAATGTGTTGTCGGCAAAGGGAAGGTTTTGAATATTGCCCCTTCGGTATTCGCAGAGGGGGTAGTGTTGGCGGGCATAGCGCAATTTGCGCTCATCGAGATCCACCGCCACCATGCGGCCCAGGATATTTTGCGCGTAGAGGTAAGCCAGGAAATGGCCCTCGCCGCAACCTGCATCCAGACCGTAGAGGCCTTGGGCGCCGATGGCCTTTAACAGCCGCCCGGTTTGTTGCATAAAGTTATGGAGCAAAAGCCGAATGATCGGGTTGCGCGTCGTATAATTGGTCAACGTGACCGTTTCATCGGCATGTCGCTGGCCGCGATCATTCATCATCGACGCCTCTTCTCTCTACCCCTCAATGGGTGCCTGTCAAAACGTCAGCGCCCCGCGGGTCATCCGGCCGGCGAGGACTTGAAAAGGCTTTTGGTCAGGACCCAGAACCCTGTTAGATATTTCTGAATATCGTAGATCGAAGCGATGGAGCGCAAAAAACGAAACACCACCTTCGGCCGCATGTAGAATTCACGCAAGGCCTGCTTTTGAAGGGCACTTAGCTCTTCCTGCGTCCGACCGCGGGCAACAAACGGTATGATCGATTCGCCTTTCCATCCTGACCAAGTATTGTATTTACCCCAGTCATAGGTGCGGATTTCACCATTGCGATCAAGCTCAGCAAACATCTGTGTCCCGGGATACGGCACCGTGACCGTAAATTGGGCATAAAGGGGATCCAGTTTTTTGGCGAATTCGATGGTCAGGCGACTTTCTTCCGGCGTCTCGGTCGGCAATCCCAGCATAAAAAACCCGCGGATACTGATGCCCAGCTTCTTGGTCGTTCGAAAGGCATCCTCGACCTGTTTAAGCGTCACACCCTTGGAAATCAAACTCAGCAATCGCTGGCTGCCCGTTTCGACACCGTAGCTGATCTGCCAGCAGCCGGCTTTTTTCATCAAACGCAACGTCTCCTCAGTGACGGTATCCACACGGCTCTCGCAGGTCCACGACAGCTTGGATGGGAAACCAGCATCGATCATGGCTTGACAGAGGCCGGAGAGGAAGCGTTTGTTGGCGGTGAGAGTGTCCGCTTCGATGTTGATCTGACGGACCTTATAGGTGTCCATTAAAAAGCGGATTTCCGAAATGATCCGCTCGATGCTGTGGGATCGGAAAGACTTTCCGAAGGTCCGTGAACAATAAGTGCACTTGAACGGGCAACCCCGGGCAACAATGATGGTCGGACAATAGTCACTGCCTGCCACCCGCGAAGCGGTGAGGTGATACTTGTGCATGGGCAGCAAATGCCGCGCCGGGGGAGGGATACGATCCAGGTCCGGAATAAAATCGCGCGCGTCATTTCGGATAAGGCGACCGTTGGCACGATAGCACACCCCTTTGACCTCCGACCAGGCGTTATCCCCTTGATGGACATATCGGGAGTAGATTTCGGCCATGGTCAACTCCCCTTCCCCCATACATACCATGTCGGCCGTTTCGATTTCCTCCAAGGTGCCTTCGGGAAGTGCCGTGCAATGGGCTCCGCCAAGAACAATAAGGGTCTCAGGGTGAATTTTTTTGATCTGGTCGCAAAGGCGTTTTACCGAGTCAAATACAGGCGTCAGTAGAGAGATGCCGACAAGGGCATCCGGTGTGCCGTCAAGTTTGCGGATAACTTGATCATGGTCGAGATTCTCGGCCTGGGCATCAATAATCCGGACGTCAATACCCTGGGCCTCCAGATAGCCTGCGATGTAAGCAATACCCAGAGGTTCGCTGACCGCACCGAATTTCTGCATATCCTTCCCGTAGCGTTCTTGCAGACTCAAGGGCGGATTGATTAATATGACCGACGGGTTCATTTTTCTTCCTGGTGACAGATGCATCCGTTAGATCGTAAAAGAAAATATCTCAGTTTTGTTCGCTGGACGGAGGACCACATGGTAACTGGATACCCATTATTTGGGGCAGCCCCTTTAAATCTTTGTTGGCTTCCATATCAAACCACATTGCAAACAGGGTAAAAAGACTGGCACTCGTGAATGCAAAAAAGGTCGCCAGCGAACCCGTCGGTGGAAAAAAACCCAGGGAATACTTGTAGTAGAGGATTCTTATGAGGAGCACAATGGTTGTAAGGCTGAAAGCTCCCCCCAGCGTGTAGAAAAATATAAGTGGGTGGAAGTCCCTGATGATATATTTCTCTTTCATGCGCCAGAAAAACAATCGGATGAGCAGCCAGCTGAGGGTAAAAACGATCTTATAGATTTTCATGCCGGATTTTTCGCCGATGTTATACACGGGCTCGACAGGAATGTCGCTGACGCGAAAATTATAGACATTCAAGCGCACGAGCAGATCGTTCGGTTGACCGTAGCGTTTGTACATCTTATCCCAGGCGATGGTATGCAGCGCTTTCTTGTTGATGGCGGTGTATCCCGATTGAAAATCGGCCACGTGCCAGTAACCGGATGCGATTTTCGTCAGCAGCGATAAAAAGGCATTTCCGAAATAGCGCA
>JASFFM010000100.1:0-11355 GCA_050124295.1 Desulfobacterales bacterium
GTGGCGCGTTTGCTGAAGCGTTGGCATCGATGATGTCTGATTATCCGATTCCCCGGCGACGATCAAGCGCGTTGCCACTTTCTTTGACGGTCGCCCGAGCGTCCGCTATCGGGCTCACGCTTCAGGCCGCGTCATTGCCGATGAGCGAAGGTGGCTAGCATTCCCCGGAATTCGTGTATCCCGGCGCGCATTTTATACGCGATCGCATGGTGGATGACGTTCCCTAAATCCATCATCTTTGCGCTTGCAAAAGCGCTTGTTTTTTGAGCAAGATGACCTCTTAGGACGAAGTTCGAGGCCCCCGCTGCTCAATCCCACGAGGAATTGCTATGCCGCAAGCCTATCAGGTGATACCGATCGGGACCGTCCGCCACACCGAGGCGCAAACCTGGATTGAAATTGAATCACCCTTTCTGCCGGCCATGGACGGCCTGGAGGGCTTCTCCCATATCAATGTCTTTTTCTGGTTTCATGAAAACGACCACCCCGAAGGACGCCAGGTACTCAAGGTGCATCCCCGCCGCGATGAAACCAAGCCATTGACGGGGGTTTTTGCCACCCACTCGCCGCTGCGGCCCAACCTGATTGGCATGACCCTTTGCCGGGTGGTGAGCCTGTCTTCCCCCAAGATCATTATCGACCAAATCGATGCCCTGGACGGCACCCCTGTGCTGGATATCAAATGCTATATCCCCAGTTCGCGGTCTTTCCAGAACCTGCGCCTGCCGGACTGGGTCTAAAAGGCAGCGCTAAAATGGTCGAGTTGACGGGTCAGATCGAGCAAGTCACCTATTTTAACGAGGATACGGGTTTCACCGTGGCCCGCATGCGCGTCAATGGCCGTTCGGCTCCGGTGACCGTGGTCGGTCGCCTGCTGGACCCCCGGCCCGGCGAGATGCTGGCCATCGAGGGGGAGTGGACGGTTCACCGTACCTTCGGGGAGCAGTTCAAGGCCAGCGGATTTAAAATTCATGTGCCCACGACCGCCGCCGATATCCTCAAATACCTGGGGTCAGGGCTCATCCGTGGGCTGGGGCCGGAAATGGCCCGTCGTATCGTGGAACGCTTTGGCGAGCGCACGCTCCAGATTATCGAGAAAGACAGCGAGCGGCTTCTGACGGTCAAGGGCATCGGGCGCAAACGCCTGGTCGGTATCCAACAGGCCTGGTCAGCGCAGAAAGACATTCGTCAGCTGATGCTCTTTCTGCAGACTCACGATATCCCCACCGGCAAGGCGCTGAAAATTTTCAAGCGTTACGGCCATCATGCGATTGCCGTGTTGCGCCGCAATCCCTACCGCCTGGCAAGCGATATCGCCGGCATCGGTTTCAAGACCGCCGATCGCATGGCCCGCCAGATGGACTTCCCCGTGGACGCCCCCTTGCGGGTCGAAGCCGGTGTGCTTTATCTTCTGAAGACGTTTGCCGAGCAGGGCCATGTGTTTTATCCCTGCCGGGATATCACCCGGCGGGCCTCCGATTTGCTTTCGGTTAGCACGGCTCTGGTGACCGGCGCCATCGAACGACTGGCCTCGCAGCGACAGATCGTCAGTGAGCCTCTGCCGGTGCCAAAGGGTCGATCAGATCCCGACCGGGCGTTATACATGCCCTATCTTCACCAGGCCGAGAAAGGTGTGGCGGCCATGCTTGCGCAGTTCATGGCGACTCCGGCCGCCGTTTCACCGATGGATGAAGACCAAGCGCTGGCCCTGGCGCGCAAGCATGCCAGGGTCATCCTGGTGCCGCGCCAGCTGTCTGCCGTCCGGGCGGCCCTTAGATCTAAAGTGCTGATCGTCACCGGCGGGCCGGGAACCGGCAAGACCACGATTATTCAGGCCCTTCTGCGCGTGTTTGATCACTTGCGGGCGCGGATCCATCTGGCGGCACCAACCGGGAGAGCGGCCAAGCGTATGGCCGAGGCTACCGGTCGTGAAGCGCGCACGATCCATCGTCTGCTGGAGTACAGCATCCAGAAAGGCGGGTTTCAGCGCAATGCCGCCGCACCCTTGAAAACCGATCTGGTCGTGGTAGACGAAGTGTCCATGGTGGACACATTGCTTATGGCCCATCTGCTTGCGGGGGTTCCCCGCACGGCGCGTTTGATTCTGGTGGGGGACGACCACCAGCTGCCTTCGGTGGGGCCGGGCAATGTGCTTCGGGACATGATCGCCTCGGCCGCGATTCCGGTGGTTGAACTGAGGGAAATTCACCGTCAGGCCCGGTCCAGCCGCATCGTCACCAGTGCCCACGCGGTCAATGCCGGACGGATACCGACGCTCGATCAGCAAGGGGCCGAGAGCGATTTTTTCTTTGTGGAACGGGAGCGCCCCGAGCAGGTGCGCGATACGATTGCCCATCTTGTGGCAGATCGGATCCCCAATCGATTTGGCTTTGATCCCGTCAATGATATTCAGGTGCTGGCGCCCATGCACCGAGGATCGGCCGGGGCGGAAGAACTCAACCGCGTTCTGCAGGCGGCATTGAATCCCCACGGTACGGCGGTGGAACGCGGGCGTCAGGTTTTCCGATTGAACGACAAGGTCATGCAGATTCGCAACAACTATGATAAGGACATTTTCAACGGCGATATCGGGCATATATCCGCGATCCAAGAAGACGGCCGGACGCTCGAGGTCATCTACGATGGCCGAAGCGTGTCTTACGAATACAATGAACTCGACGAGATGATTTCGGCCTATGCCGTTTCGGTCCATAAGTCCCAGGGGTCCGAATTCCCGGCGGTGGTCATACCGGTCATCACCCAGCATTATGTATTGCTGCAGCGTAATTTGATCTATACCGCCATAACCCGCGGGCGGCAGCTTGTCGTTCTGGTGGGCACGCGTAAGGCCCTTGCCATGGCAGTGGCCAGGAATGATCAACGGATCCGGCATACCGGTTTGTGTCGACGGTTGACGGCTTAATGTATAACGGGAGGTATCGCAATTATGGAGACGGTTCAGCTTGCCGAAGGGGTATCAATCGAGGTCGGGGCCGGGCTTCGGGTGGAGATCGAAGGCATTAATTTTACCTTTACCTCCCGTTTCCTCGGCACCTTGGACACCCATGATGTATTGATCAGCCTCGATCCGCGCATGGAGCATTTTGAAGATCGTCTTCAACCGGGTATGGCCATTTCAGCCAGTTTCCTGGCCGAGGAGGCGTTTCACCAGTTTCGCGCGCGCTTCGAACGTCTGATTTCCGATCCCATACGGGCCATTGTCCTCACGAAACCCGATGAAGTCATCAATATTGAACAGCGCCTGTTGCCGCGCACCACCTGTTCGGTGCCGGCCCGGGTGGATATTCGCCATACCCTGGATGGCACCATCACGGACATCAATCCCAAGGGGTGCCGTATCGAGATGCCCGTGGTCGAAAATGGCCGCATCCCGCTGGAGGTGGGTGACCGGATACGACTCCGGCTCAGGGCACCGGGCAGCCAGCACGGTTATATTGTTGAGGGCCAGGTGCGCAATATCGCCCACGGTGAACAGATGGCGGAAACCGGTGTGCGATTTGACAATTTGCCTGAAATCCTAAGAAATTTTATCGATACGCTGGCGCGCGGACAATATTGAGCCGGGCCGGCTTATCCGGCCCTTCGATTGACGCTCTGAAGAACTTCACTCCGGCATCGCTTCCCGTATCTCCTCTGTCAGACGATAGATTGAAGGGCGGGCAGCCCCGATTTTCTTTGGCTGGTGCCGTTTAAAGGTTGCCAGCTGCGGTGGCTCGGGAAAATAAATGAGGTGGGTCCGACAGCGGCAATCTGAGCTGCCGAAACCCGGTGCGATGACCCTCGCATGGGGCATCGCCTCCAGGCATCCCGCCCATTGATGTTCGTTATCATGGCCTCCCCGGCCGTACCAGACCTCCCGGATGCGCGCCCGGGGCCGCAGATAGTCCATATGCCAGTGAGGGTGCTGGGCGATGCCTAAATGGTGACGAACCCGGGCCGCAATTCCACCAGGTCCTCTAGCACTTCCCGTATAGGCGT
This sequence comes from Desulfobacterales bacterium, assembly GCA_050124295.1. GTDB lineage: Bacteria > Desulfobacterota > Desulfobacteria > Desulfobacterales > UBA5852 > JABZFP01. Next base: position 4,000 of record JASFFM010000100.1, read on the forward strand.
ACCAGCCAGCGGGAAATTGGAAGCGACCCAGTTTTCCGACCGATAATCGAAGGCGCGTATGAAGTTCAAGTATGAGAACATAAGTTCCTTTTTTTACCCTAAAGGGACTCCGGCCAACCATCACGGGCGCGCCTACCCGCGCGCTAATCATCCTGTTTATCATAGCCTATCGATTGGTTAAGACCTTGCGCGATGCCGCTCGCGTATGATGGAACCTGGCCGTGCGTTGATGGAAAAGGGGATGAGGATCTTCCGGGCTGGGGGGCAACGGTGTCACCCGGGATGGAGCCGACAAGGGGAAAGGACGTTGAGGCCTCCGGTCAGCGCCCGACCCCAATTCCTATAGCGATGGCGCCGGACCTCAGGCAGGATTGGCCCGGCAGACAGCGCCAGCGCCACCGAATAATATGCGACCGGCTGTTAAGCGGCGCCCGTCAGGCCTTTGAGAGCACGCCTGATACCGTCGTTGATGGCAAAATATCCGAAGTCGTTTTGGTTCTGTTCCCAGCGAGCGCCCATGGGATCGTATCCAAGGTGGTCGCGCGCCATCAGCGCCCGGGAAATGTTCTGATTCATCGAATAGTAGCCGTCCTCAACGGTTTCATTGCCCCACATGGCCTCCCGGGGTGCGTATCCCAGACAGCATGGGTTCTTTTTCATCGGCTCCCTCCTTTGCGACGGTTAGGGAACTGAGCATGATACGAATACGATCATCAATAATCGTGCCAGAGAAGCGATACGTCCCCCTGCCGCATTGATACAAGGGGCGCCTGATTTTGCTTTTGTTTTGTGACCACTGTGATAGGATGCCAAACTGGCATATGATGTACAGGTAATGAACATATCATGTACAATGCTTTATCGGTATGGAGGTCGTCATGCCCAAGGCCTTTCAACTGAAACCCGCCACCCGGGATTTTTTTTTCAACGTCTATCAAGCCGGTCTGGCCAGCCCTTTCAGCGATGAGCGGGTCCAGATCGAGGAGACCATTGCCGGCCGGGCCGCGACAAGCCCGCGGAAGCGCATCGAGCGCGCCATCCAGAAGGTGCGTCGTGAATTGGAGCGGCTGGAGGGGGACGGCCGGATCGATTACACGCGCTACGAAACAGACGATGGTTTTCTCGTCAAGGCCGGTGTCCTGTTCGATTTTTTCTATACCTACCGCGAGCGTTTTGACCAACTCATCCACGAACAAATCCAAACCGGGGACACACCGATCAAGGTCCTTTTTGCAGCCGAAGCCTTGGCCTTTCTTCGTCAGCGCGGTTTCAAGAAAGCCGACTCGCTGCGCTATTTTGCCCTCAGCTACCAACTGCGGCGGGCGTATTTCTTTATCTATCGGACGCTGGTCGGGCGCAGTGCCGGAATGAAAAAACTGCGTCAAAATTTATGGACCAACGTGTTTACCCACAATATCGATCTTTACGACCGTTACCTGTGGAATCGCATGGAGGATTTTTCAACCTTACTGCTGGGCGAAACCGGCACCGGTAAGGGAACTGCGGCCATGGCCATCGGGAGATCGGGCTTTATACCCTTCAATGAGGGGGAAAAGACCTTTGTCGAAAGCTTCACCCGCTCTTTCGTATCGCTCAATCTTTCGCAGTTCCCCGACACATTGATCGAATCCGAACTCTTCGGCCATAAAAAGGGCGCCTTCACCGGGGCGGTCAAAGACCATCGCGGCGTGTTCGATCATTGCAGTCCCTACGGTGCGATCCTCCTGGACGAAATCGGTGAGCTTTCGATTCCCATTCAGATCAAACTCCTGCAGGTTCTGCAGGATCGTACCTTTTCGCCGGTGGGCAGCCATATCGAAGGGCGCTTTCAGGGTAGAGTCATCGCCGCCACCAACCGTTCCATGGCCGATATCGAAAATCACAAGGTATTCAGGGACGATTTCTACTACCGTCTATGTTCGGATATCATCACCGTGCCGCCCCTGCGGGAGCGCATCCGCGAGAGTCCCAAGGAGTTGGACGATTTGTTGAAATTTACCGTCAAGCGGATGGTCGGACAGTCCTCGCCGGAGCTGCTGACCATGGTTCGCGACGTGATTGACCGTCAGTTGGGGGCCCATTATCCCTGGCCCGGCAACGTACGCGAGCTTGAGCAATGCGTGCGGCGGGTTTTGTTGAAAAAAGAATATGCCGGACGGACGGGGATGCCCTCCGGAGAGCGCCTGGCCGATCGACTGGCCCGGGATCTCGTCGAAGGCAAGATTGACAGCCAGCGGCTGGTGACCGGCTATTGTGCGCTGCTTCATCGACGATTCGGCACTTTTGAAGAGGTGGCCCGCCGCACCGGGCTCGACCGGCGGACGGTGAAGAAATATGTCAACGCGTGGGAGGCGCAGCAGACCTGATTGGGGCCCTTGGCATCGCTCGGCCAGCCTTTCCAGTAGCCCGGGGCCATGCTTTCGTGATTTTGGGCAGGCTTTCATAAAGCTTCGCGGAATAATTGATGGGGGCGTGATCGACCAGAAAGCCCGGTGGGTTATACCAGCGTGGCGCGGCGCCCGCCAGGGACGGCCGGGCGCTTTCCCAGCAGGTGGTGGTCTGGCCGCTGTCTTTCATCTTACAAATGCGACCCTGGCGGTCGATATGCACCAAACGCCCGGCCGGTTTGAAGGACAGCAGCTGGGAGGAGGGGGGCAGCACGGCGACCACATCGCGGTTGTTGACCAGACGGTAGTTGGGAATCGATCCCATGAGGGAAGCGAATCCCGCATCACCCACGCGCGGGGCGCCGAAGCTGTAGACGGCGTGCGGCGGGCGATACCAGGCAGCCAGCTGGGCCAGGGCGCCCCCCATGCTGTGGCCGGTGATAAACAGGGGTTCGCTAAGCTTGGCGATATGGGGTTGTAGATCCTGCCAGACCATGTGCAGGGCTTCCTTGAAGCCCCGATGAACAACCGCCTGGGGGGCGATCGGTTCGGGCCGCACATCCAGGTCGAGAAACCAGTTGCGCAGTCCTGTCGTACCTCTGAATACCAAAACGGCAAAGGGCGGTCGCTGGTGGGGGGCCGTTCGAATCAGGGCACATTGGATATCCTGGCGGTGCAGGAACAATGCTTCCCGCAGACCGACCGATCTTAAGATATCGCCGCGGGAGGGTCCGGCGGGAATGGCGCCGATTTCGTCGACGCTCCGGCGGTAAATGAGCCGCGCCAGCTCACTCAACCAGAAGGCATTCGTAAGACTGAATTCGCGGCTAGCGGGAGAAAACGGGGGCAGCGGGTCGATCATAAAGTGATCGGTGGCCTCTCCGGGTCGCGTTAAGCCATACCAGCTTCTATCGACCTGCAACGCTTTCATCTCCACGAACCCATTATTTCCGGTTTCTTGTCGACCGGGCGCCCTTTCAAGCGCTAACGGTTTGTTCCAGAAAGCGCAGAATCGCCTGGCGGGCAAGGCCTCGATCTTCTCGCGAGGATAGAAAATGATCGCCCTTGAGTACCACAAACGTGGCACGCGGGCAAATCCGACGGATGCAGCGCTCGTAGGCGCCATCGTCATGGAAGAGGCGATAGGCGCCCAAAAGAGGATCATCAGGTGAATAGATGCTGAGCACGGGTGTATGCTCGAGTCTTACGGTGCGCAGGGGGTTGCGCGTGATTGCCTCCCAGAGGGTCTTCCAAAGACGGATATGGTGTCGCTTGAGAGCTCCGAATTTTGAAAACCCTTTATCGATTTGGGGCAGTAATCGGTCGATGTAGCGTTGCCACATCCGGCGGAAATAATCCTTCTCCATCTCCACACGGCGGATAGAACGGTACTCATCGGCAATTGAGCGCACCAGATTGAACGAAAACAAACGGGGAAGCGCGTTGATCAGAACAATTCCGCGAATTCCGGGGCAGGCCTTATGGGCGGCACTCAGCATAGGGATGCTGCCGTAGCAGAGGCCGACCCCGAACAGCGGCAAGCGCGCACTACGGCTGTCACGGGCGGCAAGATCAAACATGTAATCGGTGTCTCTAAGACTGGCTTGCAAGGAAAAGGGCGGTGTTGAGCGACCGTGGCCGGCATAGCTGAACGAGACCAGATTATAATCGCTGCGGGCCAACTGTCGCAGCTGCCGGATCGCCAACAGCCCACTTCCGCCAATCAGCGGGGGGCTGAAAAGAGTTCCCCGCGGGTTTGGGCGTTGGAGTTGAATCCGTTCCAGGAGCCGCCTGGGGGCCACCGGGTGGTAATGGCATTGAATGCGTGATGCCGGGCGGGTTTCCATCAATCCTACTCCGATTGAACCATTGCGGATGGGTGCTTAAGGGCCCGTCATGCCAGGGCGGCGGTAAACGCCACCATGGCATGGCAGACGCGTTGGGGGGCATCGCGATGGGGCGCGTGACCACAGGCGCGGATAAGCATGGGGCTTGCCCGCCTGCCGATCCCGTCCACAATAGCTTGGACTTGGCGTTCGGAGCCGTAGGGATCCTCGCGGCCTTGCATAACCAATGCCGGACACTGGATTTGGCCAAGGCAGTCTTCGATATTCCATTGACGGAAAGCATCGGATAGCCATGTCTTGGACCAGGCCTCAAAAAGTGCCCGTGCCTTGGGGCCGTGGTAGCGGGCCAGGCGCTGCTCGAGATTGCGGGCCTCGTAGCTGGCCACCGTAGCGCGGATACCGTTCAGGGTAATGGGTTCGACAAATACATGCGCGGCCTCCGTCACGATGCCGGCCATTCGTTCCGGGAGGGCGGCGGCGGCCAACAGAGCAATCGAACCGCCATCACTGTGTCCGATCAGGATGGCGCGCTCGACCCGGAGGCGATCCAGAAGGCGAGGTAAAACGGTTTCCGCCTCCACGTGCAGATAGCGATGGTCCCGGGGTCGTGGATCGGCAGCCGAGCGGCCGTATCCATCGCGATCGTAGATAATGGCCCCCAAACCGGTATGTTTGACCACCTTTTCGGGGAAGTCGTGCCACATGGCCGTGCATCCCAGGCCCTCATGCAGAAAGACGAGCGTTGGTTTAGCGCCGGGTCTGCCGTGAAGGGGCACCAGACGACGGTAGTACAAAGGCCGATGCTGGATATCCAGTAGGCCTTCTTCAACCGCGACGGTTATTTCCGGTGATGAACGTGGATTGGACATGATTCGAACGACTCCCGCTGGCCGCATGACCAGGACTTGGGTTGATACTCTAACAGAGAGACCCTCCCCATGACAACCTGCCGGGACGCTCGGATCGGCAGAGTTTGATTTGCAGCCGATCTGTGCTATCCGGTGTGAATGGGTTATCACCTGCGCGCCATCGGTGTTGTGCACTCCTGTTTCAAGGAGAAATTCGGCATTCCCCGACAGGCCGGTCTGGTGCCGGATGCCCGGGGAACGTTGGAGCTGTTCGACCCCTTCAATCGTCGCACCTATCTCGAGGGTCTCGAGGGGTTTTCCCACATTTGGCTCCAGTATGTGTTCCATGCCGCCGTGCCGGCACACGGGAGGAGTACCGTGCGTCCACCGCGTCTGGGCGGCAACCGGCGCCTGGGGGTATTCGGAACACGCTCCAATTTTCGGCCCAACCCCCTCGGTCTCTCGGTTGTGGCGCTGGAGGGCATTGATTACGAAAACGGCACGGCTTATTTGCGTTTGAAGGGTATCGATATCCTGGACGCCACGCCCATTCTGGACATCAAACCCTACCTTCCCTACGCGGATTGTCGTCCGGAAGCTTCGGGCGGATTCGCTCAAAATCGGCCGGAAGTCGTCCTGAAAGTTGTCTTTGCGGACCCGGCCCGCGCGGTGCTCAAGGGGCTACCTCCCGGGGAAAGCAGCGCCTTGGCCCGCCTGCTGGTCCAAGTTTTGCGGCTGGATCCACGCCCCGCCTATTATGGCCACCAGGGGCCAAAGAATGATTTTGGCATGTACCTACTCGACTGGAATGTTCGCTGGCGCTTGCACGCGCGGACCGCCACCGTGATTGCCCTTGAAAAGCAAACTGGCCGATGGGTCTCTTGCGAGGCGGCTGGAATTCGCGATAAAGAAAACAACGAGGAGTGAAAACATGTTCGCGCCCGAGGTATACCGGCAACGACGGGAATATCTGCAGGCCAATTTTGGCACCGGGCTGCTGCTGTTCCCCGGGCATCGCCGCAGCCCGATCAATTTTGCGGAAAATTTTTATCCCTTTCGCCAGGACAGCAGTTTTCTCTACTACTGCGGCCTCAATCGTCCCGACTGCACCCTGGTCATCGATGTCGATCAGGATCGCGAAATCCTATACGGTCCCCAAACCGGTTTAAACGATGCGATCTGGACGGGTGCCCTGCCATCAATCGAAACGCTTGCCGAGCGTTCCGCCATCGCCCATACCGAACCGTCGCCAGAACTGGCTTCGGCCATCCAGGCGGCCCGGGCTGGCGGCCGCCCCATCCACTTTCTTCCGGCCTATCGCGCCGACCAGTTGCTGAACCTCGCTCGTCTTCTGGGTGTGGCCCCGGAGCGGGTCAACGATGACGCCTCGAAGCCCTTGATCAGGGCCGTGGTTTCCCAGCGCGCGGTCAAAGCGCCGGACGAAGTCTCCGAGATCGAATCCGCCCTCGGACTTTGCCGCCAACTTTTTCACGCCGTGGCCAGAAATCTGCAAAAGGAAAACAATGCCCTGGCGCTGTCCGGCATTCTGGAGGGAATGGCCATCTCTGCCGGGTGCCGTTTGGCTTTTCCGCCCATCATCACCAGCCGCGGTGAAGTTCTTCACGGTCAACCCGACAATCGTCCCTTCCGTCCCAACGATCTCCTGCTCATGGATATCGGGGCCGAATCCCGGGAACACTATGCTTCGGACATTACCCGCACGATTCCGGTGAGCGGGCGATTTGGCCCCCGGCAGAAAGAGATCTATGAAATTGTCCTGGCGGCCCAGAAGGCGGCCATCGCCCATGCGGCGCCCGGTGTGCGTTTCCTGGATCTGCACCTCCTGGCGGCGACCTGGATTTGTGAAGGGCTTGGCAGCCTTGGACTGATGAAAGGCGCCGTGGCAGACGCGGTGCAAGAGGGCGCCCACGCCCTGTTTTTCCCTCACGGCCTGGGCCATATGGTTGGTCTGGATGTTCATGACATGGAATCACTCGGCGAAGACAATGTCGGGTATGACGATGAGACCGCCCGATCCGCCCAGTTCGGATTGGCGGCGTTGCGGCTGGGGCGGCGTCTGGAGAAAAATTTCGTGGTCACCGTGGAGCCCGGGATTTATTTTAATCCGGCGCTGATGGATCAGTGGTATGAGGAAAAGCGCTGGTCGTCATTTATTGCCTTCGACAAACTCGAGCCCTATCGTCGTTTGGGCGGCATTCGTATCGAGGACGTGGTTCACATCACCGCCAGCGGCGGCCGCGTTCTAGGGCCGGT
>JASFFM010000101.1:0-11351 GCA_050124295.1 Desulfobacterales bacterium
TCACCATAAAGAACGCTCGCCGACAATGAAGCGCTACACAAAAGGCCAAGCCGCGTCTGGGTCCGTCGCCGGCCGCGGCTGACGACGCCTCTTGGCCTCACATACCGAATTTCTTGAGCATATCGATGACGCGATCCTGGTCTTTCTTCTCCACCAGGAGGGCTTTTTGACTGTGGGCATCCTTTATCTTTTCGGAGAGGGCGTCCAGATCGGCCGGTTTCTCGATCAGATCCATGGCGCCGGCTTTCATGGCTTCGACCGTTTTTTCCACGGTGGCATGACCGGTCAGAAGGATGATCTGCATTTCCGGATTTTTCTCCTTGATTACTTTGAGGGCTTCGATGCCATTCATTTCCGGCATCATGAAATCCATGATGACGGCATCGTAGGATTCCGTGGCGATCATATCGAGGGCCTCGCGGGCGGAAGTAGAGGTGGTGACCTCGATATCGCGGGCCCGCATTCTTTCGGACATGATTTCCAGGTATTCCTCTTCGTCATCGACTAACAGTACGCGTTCCGTCATGGTGCTACTCCTTTCTGATCACGAGCGTTTTGCAATGCATTGCAGTGTGATAAGCGGTTGCTATGGATATTTAATTATGGGCTGTGCCCATTTCCCTTACCAGAGAAAAGAATACGAAACACGCCCCCTTCGGAATCGATTTCGAGCCGGGCGCCGAGCAAAGCGAGCACACCGTTAGCTTCCAGGGAAGACAATGCTGCCGATGACACGGTATTTCCCATATCCATACGGCTGAACCGCAGGCAAGGCCCTTGGGCAGTGGCTTCGGCCTGGATACGGATCGGGGTTCCAGGCCGGGGCATGGCCATCGCGGCCACCATCGAGCGCCAGATCACGTATTCCAAAAAAAAACGGTTGGTGGATGCGCTCACGGCTTTTGGCGGGGTGGGAATTTCGAACTTGGCGCCCTGCACCATGATCAGGCGCTTGGCCAATTGCGCCATGAGCAGAACGGTTTCGCCAAGATCCACGGCTTCCCAAGCGTGATCCGCGCTGTGGGCAAAACGGTTCATGGTTTGAATGATCCCATCGGCCCGTGCAAGCTGTCGTGAAACGGATTGGGCCAACTTTTCGATGCGATCGGGGGGGAAGGGGACGCCCCGGCGATGCATGGCGACCATGTCTTCCAAAAGTCCTGCATTTTCGTTGATGATGGCCATCACATTTTTGATTTCATGGGAGATGGAGGCCGTCATTTCACCGAAAAACTGTGCCCCATCCATCGCAAGGGCTGGTTTTTCTACCGTCATGGATTCACCTTCTTTTAGGATTCATGTCCTTGCGTAAAAGGGATTTGGCATCTGATCGCAGGTCCTCACGACAATTTGTCATTCTGTGAATCATCATCATTGGTAATCGGTATTTGATGAGCACGTTTCAAGGGTACCGATATGGTGAAGCGTGTCCCCTGGCCGACCTGACTTTCGACCGCGATGTCACCGCCCATCTCCGTGACCAGACCGTAGGTGATGGATAGTCCCAGACCGGTGCCGGCATGCTGGTCGCGCGTGGAAAAGAAGGGTTCGAAGATTCGTTTGATATCTTCTTCCGGGATACCATGGCCATTGTCGGTCACGGTGATGCGGACCTGATCTTCCTCGGGGTGGGCCACGGTGATGTCCAGTTGCCCTCCGTCCGCCATGGCCGCAAAGGCATTGTTGACCAGGTTCAGGAAAATTTGCTGGAGATTGCCCCGGTCACCCATAAATTCGGGGATGCCAGGGGCTATCTCCAGGGTGACCCGGATGCGGCGTCGTTCCACCTCTTTTTCCATGAAGCCCAGGATCTGGCGGATAATGGCTTCGATGTCAACCCGTTCGATACGCGATTCCATATGCCGGGAAAAATCCAGCAGCCGCCGGGTGATGGAACTGCAGCGCAGGATGGATTCCAACACATCGTCCACCAGACCCATCAGCTTCTGGTCGGTGGCATAATTCTGCTGCATGGTGAAAAGATCTTTGATGAGGCCGATTTTCTGATTGATGATGGCCAGGGGGTTGTTGATCTCGTGGGCCACCCCCGATGCCAGGCGCCCGATCGAGGCCAGCTTATTGGCATACTCCACCCGGTGCAGGGCCTGGACACGCCGTTGATCCGCCATGTGAATCCGGTTGACCAGCCAGGTGGCGGTACCCAGGATGGAAGCGATAATCAAAAAGATGCTGAATATCAGAAAGCCGATCAACCGTATACGCGGTTTGAGCCACAGATCGGTGATGCTCGATTTCTGCCGGATGATCATCAAGGTTAAGTCACTGTCGGGAATGTGGGCGTATCCCACCAGAATCGGTTCTCCCTCGGGGGTCGCCGTATCCAGTATGTGGGTGCCCTCCGCCGACGCGGGAACGGCCAGGGGGATTTTTTGGAAAGGTTTTCCGTAGCGCCGGGAAGCGGTCTGTAGCAACCCTTCGGTATTAGTGATGAACGCATCGTCGCCCGGATCGATTGCCAATGGTGAAATCAGGCTTTGCAGAATGCTCCTGTCCAGCGCCGCGCGCAAGATGATAAATTCACCATTGTTCAAATCGTGGCGGATGGCGATAATCAGGCCTTGATGGGAAGCGGGGCCGGAGGCCACGTCGCTGACAAAAAAGCCCTTCGCCACGGACTGGTCAAAGAAGGGGCTGTGCCCGGGACGCGGGGCGGCAAAAGGGTGGGGCCCGGCATAGGCCCGGATGCGGCCAGCGGCATCCAGGACACCGATGTCGACGAATCCACCAATGCTGTTTTTTAAATGGTTCAGGATGGTATTCAGCCGTTGCGGCGAGGCCAGCGCCTGCTGGGGATTGTCCCGGGCGATAAACTCGAGCGCGGATCGTCGCTGGGACAGAAAAAAAGAAATACTCCGCCAGGTATTGGAGACCATACGGGATGTGTTGCCGGCCGCTTCCGATTCGAAGGCCTGGTGCGTCAGGCGGTAGTCCATGAAGGTCATGACCACCAGGGGGGTGAGGGTCACCACCGTGGTAAAGAGCACGATCAGTTTCCATTTGCGCCGAAAACTGAACGGTTTTCCGGCAGATCCGGCGGCGGCATCCTGGTGGTCCCAGAAACGGGGTTTGATTTTGGAAAGATTCAACATGGCAATCCGCGGATCGGTTTCATCCGTGTCCCGGGGCGCTTGTCATTTGCGTTGCGGCCATCATGTCCTGCCCGCCTGGATCCTGGCATGCGCTTCTTTGAGGGTTTCGCTCAGCAGATCGATGTCCACGGGTTTTTGCAGGTAGGCAAAGGCCCCCAGCCGCATGCAGCGCTCCCGATCTTCTTCGGATCCATGACCGGTTAGAACAATCACCTCAATTTCGGGGCGGGTCTGCTTAACCTCTTTTAAAATTTCCATCCCGTCGATGCCGGGCATTTTAAGATCGATAATCATGACCTCCGGCTCGTCCTCGTTGACCAGCGACAGGGCTGATTTACCGTCATAGGCCACCACCGATCCCATTTCCCGCAATTGGAGCCGCTCGGAGAGGGTCTGCACGAACTCCCGTTCGTCATCCACCAGAAGGACCCGGGAGGGGACCTCGAAGTTGTGTCGCCGGTAGATATGGGCCTGGTGGTAATCCCGGCCCACTTCGATTGACACGGAGTCTACGCCGGGTAGCGGCTCGACGAGCGCCCTGAGTTCTTCCTCCAGCCGTGATAGCATCAACACATGCTTGTTGATGGTCAGGGTGAGGGCCCCGTTTCGGGCCTGTAGGGATACGTCGTGACCGGCCCGGGCGAGCGCCACCTCGACGGTGGCCTCCAGTAGGAAGTCCTTTTCGGCGGCCTCCGAAGCGTTGCTCCGGCGAAGGGCATCTTTGAGCAGGTTTTCTTCGATCAGGGCACCGGCCTGGGGCGCCTCCAGCGTGTTCATGGGCAGCACCATGTCGTAGAGATCCTTGTGCCAGGGGTCTGGCGACGAAAAGAGCATATCGGTCCAGGCGGCCCGCTCGGCATCGGCGCTGCGAATGCGTTTCAAGGCCTCTTTCGCCGGCAGCCCTTCTTCCGATTCCGCCTGTTGAAGTCGGTAGGGCATTTCCGCGATCAAGCAAACCCGCAGAACATGGCTCACACGGCGGGGAATCAGCAGGCCCGCGAATCCGTTTACGATGGCGGGGGTTTTATCCAGCTTCTGGGCGACGCTCATTCGCAAGCAGGCCAGGGAGAATTCCTTCTCGCGGGTGAATTTGTTGAACACCGAGGTCTTCGCCGTAAAGGCGCGCCGAAGTTTGTTTTCCGGCAGGTCGAATTGTGCGACCGCGTGGGCAATAATATCATCGTCCGTCAACAGTCGGTACCCGGTGCTGTCCATCACATCGCGAACAACGATTCCGGCATTGCAGAAAACACCGTTGAAGATCGAAATGACCGACATGGCTAGCTTCCTTTTCCGGAGGGGTTGGCATCCAGGGTGCGCACCGCGCTTAGCGGACAGTTGTTTTCGCTGCCACCCGAATGGGTCAGGACGTAAATGGCTTGAATGGCGCGTTTGACCGAAGGGTAGAAGTGGTCGGCGCCGATCCGGGCATAAAGGTGCGTACGCTTGAGGACCAGCATCACCGCCTCGTTGACGCCGCTCATGGATATATCGATGCCCGCGCTGCGCACCCGGTCCACGATCAGGGCCAGGGTCTCCTGGCCCGAAGCGTCCATGTCGTTGATGCCCTCGGCGGCGATGATGATGTGCTTCAACTGTTTTTTCGTGCGTCGCCGCTGCCGGATCTGCTCTTCGAGATAGCTGGCGTTGGCGAAAAAGAGCGGCCCGTCGAACCGGACGGCGTCGATATAGCGGCATTCTTTCAGCCCAAAGGAGACCACGTCATGCATGGCCATGTCCAGTCCCAGGGAGAGATCCACCACTTGGGGCCGCATGCTGCGGTATAGATAAACCCCCAGGGAGAGAACGACCCCCACCAGAATGCCCCGATCCAAATGGGGGGCAAAGGCCAGCGTACATACCAGGGTGGCAATGGAAATGACGCCGTCGAACCACTGGGCCCGCCAGGCATGGATGAACCCCTTGATATTGATCAGTCCGGCCACCGCCATCATGATGATTGCCGCCAGCACCGACTGAGGCAGGTGATAGAGCAGGGGCGTGAATAAAAAGAGAGTTGCCAGAACGGCCAGACTGGCGCAAAGGCAGGACATGCCTGTGAGGGCCCCGGCCTGCAGGTTGACGGCGGAACGGGAAAAAGAGCCGGCCACGGGATAGCTTTGCCCGAGGGCGCCCAGCATATTGGCCAGGCCTTGTCCGATCAATTCCTGGTTCGGATCGATACGCTGACCGGTTTTGGCGGCCATGGCCCGGGCAATCGAGATGGCTTCCATAAAGCCCAGGAGCGCAATGACGGCCGCCGAAGGCAGCAGGCTCAGCGCCGTGCGGGCCTCGAAGACCGGCAGCGAAAAAGAGGGCAGCCCCCGGGGAATGGCGCCAACCACCTTGCCGCCGCAAGCCAGGGGAAGGGCGACCGGGTCCAGGGGGGCCTGGGTCACCTCGATGCGCCAGGTTCCGCCCAGGGGTGTCAGATCGGCCGGCCGGCCGCCTTGCGGAAAGAAGGCCAACCGCCCCGATGCGCCCTGTCCGCCATCCATTAGGACCTGGCTCAGCCGGCGGCGATAAGTTTCGGCCTGGCCTTTTTTGCGGGCGCTGTTGTGATCAACGATGTCGAGATCCCGTCGGGTGTTGATCAACTGGAGGGCGGCCCCATCTTGACGGGCCCGGTTAAGAGTGCTGTTGAGCTGCGAGCGGTCCGCCGCCAGCCGGTCGATTTCTGCAAGGGCGGCATTATACTGGAGAATCAGTGTGCGGGTATCGGCATCTTGCAGCGCTTCGATCGAGACGGAAGCCGTCTGCTCAAAGCCGATCGCCCAGGAAACCATCGTCGTGAGCACCACGGCCACTAAAATGCTGGGTATCTTGAGTGAGATTTTATGGAGGCCCGCCATGATCAGGAATGCAAACCCACCCATCAGCAGGGTGGGCCAGTGGGTGTAGTGCACAGCCTCGGAGACGAGCTGGATAACGGTCTGGTGGTGATGGTCGGTCCTACCCACCGTGACACCGAAAAGTTTGGGCAACTGGCCCGTCGCAATAATGATGGCGGCGGCGTTGGTAAAGCCATTGACGACCGGGTGGGATAGGAAATTGACCACAAGACCCAGACGCAGCAGGCCAATCACGAATTGGAAAGCGCCCACCATCATGGCCAGCAGCACGGCATAGGCGATATAGGCCTGGCTGCCGGACACGGCCAGTGGTTCCAGGGCCACGGCCGTCATCAGCGACACCACCGCCACCGGGCCGGTGGCCAACTGACGGCTGGAGCCGAACAAGGCGGCGACCGCCGGTGGCAGAAAGGCGGCATACAGGCCGTAATAGGATGGCAGACCGGCCAGCTGGGCGTAAGCCATGGATTGGGGGATGAGCACCAGGGCCACCGTCAGGCCGGCCAACACATCGTCCTTGAGGTGGCCCCCATGGTAGTCCGGCAGCCACTCCATGAAAGGCAAAAGAGCGGTCGGCTTAAGCTTCGAGAACATGGCGGGCAGGTGCTGGGTCATGATGAGCCCTGCCCGGCATCATTTGTCAGCATGCTGCGGCAGGAGGCCATCAGACTGCCGTGAAGGGCCCCGGCATCGTAAATCCGGTACGTATTCAAGCGCACGATACCGTCCACCATGGCGAAAATGACCATGGCCGTGCTGCGGGCCGAGGCTATCTTCACGGAACCGTCCTGCTGCCCGGCCCGGATCCCCTCTTCAAAGATATTCACCAGGCAATTGTAGATGGATTCCAGGTAGTCGCGGCATACCGGGTTGGTATCGGCGATCTGGTAGGGAAAATGGCGATGCAGGAGCAGAAACTGATCTTCCATCTTACCGGTCAGATGCAGGTAGAAGGCGACCGCAGCGGCCACTTTTTCCAGGCCGTTGCGACAGTGAAGGTTGGTCTTGAACCGTTCGAATTCGGCCAGGATGGTGGCCTTGACATCTTCCAGAATGTTGAGAAACAAGGTTTCTTTGTTTTTAAAATGATGGAAGATGGTGCCCCCGGCGGCACCGGTGGCTTGGGAGAGCTCGGCCATGGAGGTGCCCTGAAAGCCCTTGCGGGCAAAAAGCCGGGTGGCGGCTGTCAAGATTGCATTTCGTTTGGACATATGCTACCAGCATTTATTGAAGGACCGACCGAATGATCGGTCGGTTTTTTTGATTAAAGGGTTTGCGTGCCCAAGTCAACCCCCAATAGCTCAAGGGCAGGCCCGCAGGAGGATCCAAATGGCCATCGCCGTTCCTGAAAAGGCGAAATTGCTCAAAAAGCTCCAAGATGCCGGTTTCGCCGTCCCAGACTTTATTTATGTCCCGGCAAGTCATTTCGAGAATGGAGACACCGCCGCCCTGGAAGCCTTTCTGGAGAAACACCGTGAAAGTTTCAAGGTTATCGCCCGCAGCGCCCACCCTCTGGAGCGCCGCTTCAAGGGCGGTACCTTCGATTCGCTCGAGACTTACGCTGATGTTGCCGGCATTCGCTATGCCCGCAACAAAATGATCAAGCTGGCCGAGACGACCAAGCGCCTGACCATCCGGCGCCAGCAGAATTTCAACCATGCCCCGGAGCTGGACATGCGCGCGATGGGGGTGGTGGTCATGCCGTTTATCGACGGCACCAGTGTGATGGCCAAAATGGTTTTCGGCCAATGGGAGTTCGGCTACTGTCGGGACCGGGTTCACCGGATCCAGAGCGATCCGTACATCACCCGGACGCCCCACGATCGGCGCCTGGTGCAGCTTTCCAAAAAAATCCAGGACTGCCTGAAATTCCGATGTGAGATTGAATACATCATCTCCGGCGATGGCGAAATTCATGTGGTCCAGGCCAAGGATATCTCCGAGATCGACACCCTGGAGGAGGAGGAAAGCCGGCGTTCCATAACGCTGGCCGGCATCCGGCGCATCCGCAAGCGCCGCAATTACCGTGAACGCCCGGTCTATGTGATGGACAACAAGTCCTTTTATATCAATATCATCACGCGCTGCGAGGAGATGCTGGAAGCCTGTGACAACCCGCAACCAGAGGATGTCGCGCCCATCATCGAGGCGATCAAAGCCTATGAGGCGGAATTTGAATCGTTTGCCCTGCGCCACCAGCGCTACGCCGTCCTGGGCCTCTCCATCCAGGACACCGGCGACCTCTACCAGATTGCCAGCCACTACCTGGACGATTTCCCCGAGCAGCAGGCCAAATTGTCCAAAGCACTGCACAACAACCTCTACCAGATCGACATTTTTATTTCCGAAGCCGACACCCTCATCGCCAAAGATAAATTCAGGATCGGTCTGTGCAGCCATGATGCCTACGGCATCGATACGGTCCGCAATCCCCTGTGGACCGTCTACTGGCCGGCGGACCAACAAGAAAAGATGGTCGCGCAGTTCGAACGGGTTGGTTTCAAAACGGGGGACACGGTGGGGATTGATATCAATACAGACGACAAACCGCTTGTTTTCAGACTATAGGCGGCTGCTGGGCCATGGTTGCAGTGTCGGCGTTCCATCCCAGGCCCGCTTTCTGCTTTGCCGGTTGTCGATTTTCTTCCCCGTGAAAGCATACGAACCCGAAGTAGACACCCGGGTCCCGCGTTCTCCTGGGCGTCATCCCGGAGATGAGAGGGCTTTCTCTTCGTCAGATATATCGAAGATGGGCCACAGATTGGCTGGGACTGCTTTTGGGGAAGCGTGGATCAGGCAGATTGCCAGGCAGCATCCGATGCCGTCGGCAGGTCCAGGTAGCGCGTGCGGCCAGCGGATCTGACACGGCGGACGTGGGGCAAAGGTTGGCGTGCGTCGCCCAGACGAATGCTGACAATATTCGCCGTGGCGGATGTGGGCAGGCACACGGCCCTAAATTTTCGACGGTAGTACGATGCCGTATCCCCGGTTGGTTTGATGTGAAACCACAGCGCTTTCTGATCATCGGCATATGCCAGCGCGATGGCCATCATGAGCTCGTCGAGATTCCAGACCTTTTTGCGACCTTTATTGCGGTAGCCTGGTTCCACGAAAAAACCATAGTGATGGTCGCGCCTCAGATCCACGAAGCGATGCAGGTAAACGCTGGATGCCCCCCGCAAGGCGGCCGTAAAGGGGAGGCCGATATAAGGGGATCGGAAAGCCGAGTCCAGGTGGATTTCGCGCCGCAGGTCGAAATCGAGAAAGGCCACATGCCGCCCGTCACGGCTGTCGAAGACATCGATCATCCCTGTGCCCCGGAAAGTGACCATCAAGGCCGTGGCCCCACACCTCAGCCCGGCGCATCCTTTCTCCCGCAAATGCGCATATTCGAATCGGAAGACAGAAGCAGGGTTCACCTCTTCCCGGCGGCCAGACCAGTTTGGCTCAATCATCACGAATGACCTCCATCAGGCGCAACGTCGACGGCGGGCGACGACCAGCGGCAATGCCGGCCAGGTTGACCATCGGGAGGATCGCCAGCAGCAGAGCGGCGCCCCCCACATTGGCAACCAAAGCAGGAGCACTTCGTTAAAGACGAATCCGGAAGTCACCGGGACTGCGGCGGCCAGGCAAACGGCGCCAACCGGGCGCGCCATGATCAGCTGTATCGATGCGGCAAACGGCCCCCAGGTATTAATCAACAACTGCACGCCGGCGGCCGGGGCACTGTCCATGCGACCAAGACCGGCCACATTCCACCAGAGCACGCTGAAAGCGGCACCAGGGCCGGAATGAAACCCGCGCCGTGCATGCCGGTCGAGTGATCCTGGAGGAAGAGCGCTTGCGGAGAAACGAAAAGGCCCATCATTCAAGCCAGCGCTAAGACGTTGGTCTTGGCCATCAACCGGGCTCTTGGTCGTGAGGCCCATGACATGATGATGCCCGGCGGAGGAACACGACTCCCCCAAAAAAAGAGAAGCGCACAAACAGACCAACGCGCACCGCCCAGGCGAGAAACATCGGTGCGCTGTCCGGGCCTTTGATCCAGGAGGCCCATCCTGCCCGAGAGTGGTCAATGCATGGTTCGCCCCGGGCCTGCCGTGGGTGCGTCTCTGTCCAGCATGAAAAAGCAGGTCAGCGCATCACGGACGCGGTGGTAGATCTGTTTATCCTCCATGAGACTGCTGCCACTGATCATAGGATGCGACAGGTCATGCCTTCGCACCCAGCGATCGATCCGAAAGGCGGCCTGATCAGGGCGGTATTTTAAGAAATCAATATGCAGGGTGGGGCGATTTTCTTCACCCGCCAAGGGCAAAAGATGATCGATCGGACGGGGTACCGATCCATGGGCAAAGACAAGCAAGCCGTCCGCGCGTTCCAAATTGGCCCGCATCAGCACCATCGGGTTGACGAACGGTCTTTCCTCCAGCCGATAGCGGCCGGGAGGGCGGTCACCCGCCATTAGGGACCCCTGAGTTGTATAGCCGCTGTAGGGAATGTGGAAACGAATGGCGACATCCAGGGCGGCTGATTCCGCGCCTGGCACGCCCGCGGCGATGATCTGGGAGACGGTCATGATGACATTCCAGCGCAAGGGAGCTTTTTGGCAGCCCGAGATTGAGTGGTTCATATCACCTTATCAAATCTAATTCCATTTGGCCCGGTTTAAACCCCGACGCGCGGGTTGGCTCTGATGGGCTGGTGACGGCGCGATGCGCGTGATGATCGCCGCGGGGGGATAAAGGGTGCGCCGGGGGCCGGTGATGGCCCGCGGGCCTGCTTGGTCCACCCCGGACAAGCCGCCGCCGTCGCGCACCCTCGCTTGACAATGCCTCTGTCGTGCTAACCAATTTTATAGTTAAGTCCGCTTGCATCATGAATGAATCAGGCGGACCCGGTTCAGCCGCAACCAATGCCCATCGCGCCGGTGCTCGAGGGCATTCATCTGAAATTCGGCCTTGAAGGTTCCGCAACGAAAAAAGCACCTGCCTGTATGGCCGCAGGCTATTGCCCCCGGGCAATCGTTAAGGCTATTTCCGGCAGGTGGTCAAGGGAGGAAAAACGATGTCTAACGATAAAGATAAAACCAAAGCCTGCTGCTCGACCGAGCATGAAAGACTCAAAGAACATCTCAAACACTGTGACAGCCCCTCACGCACCGACGAACAAAAACATCGCTGTTATCGCTTTGCCGCCTGGCACAGCGGTCGCCGTGCCAAGAAATGCGTCAGCGAAACCTGAACACGGCATCTGTCCCCCAAGGCCGCCTAACCCGAACATTTCAGCAAAATGCTCAGGCGGATTCGTTTGGTTGAATCGCTTCTCTGTTTGAGCGGAAGGTGGCCCTGAATGTGTGCGGCAACCCCTGGTGTGCGGCGGATTT